>JBMCTR010000286.1:0-3494 GCA_048622955.1 Actinomycetota bacterium | reverse complement strand
CGGCTGCTCACCTACGTATCCGACGATCCCGCACACGCGGGCCAGCGTACGACAGTGCACCGGGGCCTGGCAGCGCACCGCCCGCGGTTGTGCCAATCCACAACGTCTGTAGTTGTGGATTGGCACCAGGGTCCCGGACGGGTCGCCCGTCTCGCGCTCCCACGAGTCCACGACGCGGGCCGCCCACTCCGCGGTGTCGTCCGGCACCGGCCCCGTGGCCGCGTTCCGGTTCGACGTACCTTGATACGACACAGCCGTGCTGTTTGGAGGTGTCGTGGCGCAGGTGCGGCAGGATCGTTCGCCGTACGTCGACCTCGACCGGCCGGCGTGGGCCCGGTTGCGCCATCAGACGCCGCTGCCGCTGACCGGGGACGAGCTCGAGCAGATCCGCGGGCTCGGCGACTTCATCGACCTCGACGAGGTGCGGGACGTCTACCTGCCGCTGTCGCGGCTGCTCAACCTGCACGTCGCCGCGGTCGCCGAGCTGCACCACGCCACCGAGACGTTCCTCGGTGAGCTGCCCGAGCGCACGCCCTACGTCATCGGGATCGCCGGGTCGGTGGCCGTCGGCAAGTCGACGATCGCCCGGTTGCTGCGCCTGCTGCTGGCCCGGTGGCCGGAGCATCCGCGGGTCGAGCTGGTGACCACGGACGGGTTCCTGCTGCCGAACGCCGAACTGGAGCGCCGCGGCCTGATGCAGCGCAAGGGCTTCCCCGAGTCGTACGACCGGCGGGCGCTGCTGCGCTTCGTGGCCAAGGTCAAGTCCGGCGAGCCGGTCGTGCGGGCGCCGGTCTACTCGCACCTGGTCTACGACGTCGTGCCCGGGGAGGAAATCGTGCTCGAGCAGCCGGACATCCTGCTGCTCGAAGGGCTCAACGTGCTGCAGCCGGCCCGTCCCCGGTCCAACGGCGTCACCGAGCTCGCGGTCAGCGACTTCTTCGACTTCTCCCTGTACGTCGACGCGCCCGAGGACGCCGTCCGCAGCTGGTACGTCAAGCGGTTCCTGCAGCTGCGCGAGACCGCGTTCCGGGACCCCAACTCGTATTTCCGGCGCTACGCCGACCTCGACCACGACGCGGCCGTGAAGCGGGCCGAGGAGCTCTGGGACACCATCAACGGCCCGAACCTGACCCAGAACATCGCACCCACCCGCGGGCGGGCGTCCGTCGTGCTCTACAAGGCCCCCGACCACGCCGTCCAGCGCGTCCGCCTCCGCAAGCTCTAGGTTCGATCACGTTCGGCAGGCGCAGCCCTGCCGCACCAGGCACGCAGACCTCGTGGCGCCACCCGGACCCTGGTGGGCGGCCCACCCGCTGGATGGACGACAGCCGACACACAGCTCACGCGGTGCGCAGCGCGGTGATGGGCTCGATCGCCGACGCGCGCCAGGCGGGGTAGGTGCCGGCCAGCAGCCCGATGACGGCGCCGAGCAGCGGCGCGGCCACGGCGAGCCGCAGGTCCAGCAGCGGCGTCCAGTCCCTGACGGCGGACACGCCCACGGTGGCCAGCACCCCCACCGCGGTGCCGATCAGGCCGCCCAGGAAGCCGATCACCACGCTCTCGACCAGGAACTGCCACGCCACCTGCGGACGCGTCGCCCCCACGGCCCGGCGCAGCCCGATCTCCGAGACCCGCTCCAGCACCGACAGCAGCGTGATGTTCGCGATCCCCAGCCCGCCGATCAGCAGCGCCACGCCACCGAGCACCAGGAACAGCGCGTTCACCTCGGCCTCCACGTCCTCGCGCAACTCACCGGGACGGGGCGGCACGTCCACCCGGTACAACTCCGGATTGTTCGGGTCCACGGCGATCGCCGCCTGCCGGCCGACCTGCTGTGCCGCGCCGGTCGCCGTACGGATCTCCACCGCCGCCGGCGCCTGCAGCTCGTAAAGGTCGCGAGCGGCGCCGTTCGGCATCACCACCGCGTCCTGCAACTCCGCGCGGCTCGCCACGCCGTCCAGGATGCCGATCACCGTGAACGCCCGCTCGCCGACGAAGACGGCAGGCTGGGCGTCCACCCGGTTGATGCCCAGCCGCTCCGCCGCGTACTGCCCCAGCACCACCACCGGGTCGCCCCGCTCGTCGTGGCCGGAGTCGAAGAACCGGCCCGTCGCGAGCTCCGCCCGGACCGCCTCGAACAGCCCGGGCGACGCCGCCGCCACCGGCACGTCCTGCCGGCCCTCGCCGGACGGGCCCGCCGCGGGCGACCCCGCCACCAAATCACCGGTGAACACCCGGCTGTACGTGCCCGACGCTTCCACGCCGGCCAGGCGCCCCGTCCGCTCCGGCGAGTCCCACGGCAGTTGCGCCAGCGCCACGTCGCCGCTCTCGGCCTCCCGGACGTCCGGTTCCACCACCACACGCGTCGCCGCCTCCGCGTCGAACCGCTCCGAGATCTGCCCCGACGCCGTCTGGCCCACGCCGATCGTCGTCACCAGCGCAGCAACGCCGAGCACCGTCCCGAGCGTCGTCAGCGCAAGCCGTGTGGGACGCGCCGCCACTCCGGCCAGCGCCTCGCTCAGCAGGTCGCGCCACGCCATCCGCCGCCGGCGCCGCGGCAGCCGCAGCACACGCCATGGCGGCCACAGGGCACGCAACGGCCGCCACAGGGCGCGCAACGGCCGCCGCCACACCGCACCGACGCGGGCGGCCCTGCTCCGAAGCCGCACCCGGCGCTGCTTTCGCGCAGCATCCCGGCGCAGTCTCACGCCGCGACCCTCTCGCGCACCACGCCGTCGACGAGGCCGACGCGGCGCTGCGCCCGCCGGCTCACGCCCTCGTCGTGCGTGATGACGGCCAGGGACAGCCCGTCGGCGTGCAGGTCGTCGAACAGGTCCAGGATCGTCGAGGCGGTGGACGTGTCCAGGTTGCCCGTCGGCTCGTCGGCCAGCAGCAGGCTCGGCGAGCTCACCAGCGCCCGCGCGATCGCCACCCGCTGCCGCTCGCCGCCCGACAGCGTCGCCGGATCGAAGTCGACCCGGTGCGACAGGCCCACGCGCTCCAGCGCCCGGCGCGCCCGCTCCTGGCGCTCCCGCCGCGGCACCCTCCCGTAGACCAGTGGCAGCGTGACGTTCTCCAGCACCGACCGGTGCCCCAGCAGGTGGAACGCCTGGAACACGAAGCCGATCCGCGTGGCGCGCAACTCCGCCCGCCGCCGCTCGGACAGCGCCGCGGTGTCGTCGCCGTCCAGCCAGTACGTCCCGCTCGTGGGACGGTCGAGCAGCCCGAGCAGGTGCAGCAGCGTCGACTTGCCCGAGCCGGACGGCCCGACGATCGAGACGTACTCCCCCGTCCCGATCGTCAGGTCGACGTCCCGGACGGCGTGCACCTCGGGCGGCCCTCGGAACGAGCGGCTGACGCCGACCATCGACACCACCGGCGCCATGTCACTCGCCCACGACGACCAGGTCGCCCTCGGCCAGTTCGCCGTTAACCGCGCTGACCTCGGCGTAGCCGTCCGCCGTCAGGCCGACCTCGACCTCCACCAGCACGGA
>JBMCTR010000285.1:0-3513 GCA_048622955.1 Actinomycetota bacterium | reverse complement strand
CGCCGGGTCCGGCCGGCGGCTCGCGGCGCGACCAGCCGGACCCGGGCGGAGACGCGATGCCGTGAGGCCGCGGTCGACGGCGGGTGCGCCGGGCGTCCAGGGCTGAGACGCACGGCGGCCGGCGGCTCTACTGCCGTACCCAGTCTGCGCAACCAACGGTCTCGAAGGCGACGTCCGACTCGGCGATCGTGACCACCGTCGGTCCCTGCGGGAGGTCGTTGGCGATGATGTCGTCCAGGTCGCCACTTGTCCCAGACAGTCGCGCCCAGTAGCACGTACCGCTGCTGCCGTCACCCCGGTAGGTGCCCGGCTCGATGTCGTCGCCCACGAGGAAGACCCCGTCCCCCGGGATGGTGCCCTCCTCGACTTCCTGCTCAGCGCCGGCGATCGCCTCTTCCCGCTCGTCCAACGCGGAAGCCTGCTCCTCGAGCTCGGCCTCGCGCTCATCCAGGGCCGCCTTGCGTTCGTCCAGCTCCGCTGCACGCTGTTCCAGCTCGGCGAGGGTCTCTTCGGACGGATCCACTTCGACGACCTCCGGCTCGGGAGTGACGGTGACCGTGGGTGCGGGCTCGGGCTCCGTGGCCCCGGTGGAGGTTGCGTCGTCGCCGCCACCGCCGATGCCGATTCCCAGGAGAAAGGCGACGACTGCCGCGGCCGCCCACCCGGCATGCGGCAACCACTTGCGCTGCTGCCCGGGTGGGGCGGACTCGCCCGCCGGTGTGGTCATCGCTCAGCCCTCCGACACGTCGTCCTCGTTGATGGTGTAGATGGCCTGGCCGAAGCCGAGCAGCTGCGGCTCGAACACCAACTCCCACGGGCCGCTGTCGTCGGCAGGCAGGCTGTAGGCGATCTCGCCGCGCATCGACCGTCCGGCGCCGAGCTCGCCGTCGAGGCCGCCCTGCTCGTCACCGGTGATCTCGAGGTCGCGGGAGCGGTTCTCCGAGTCGACGAACGTCCACATGATCATCGACGAGATCGCCTCGCTCGAGTCCCCGGTGTTGGTCAGCTCGACGTCGAGCACAATCCAGCGCTCGCCCTCCTCCGGGCCGAAGAACTCGTCACCCTCCGACCACCGCGCGCCGCGCAGCACGTGCTCCAGGTCACCCATCGCCACCGTGTCGCCAACGGCGAACGGACCTTCGGCCGCGTCGCCGTCCCCGCCGTCCCCGCCGTCCCCGCCGGCGTCGCCGTCCTCGCCGTCGTCGCCGCTGTCGTCGTCGCCGTCCGCACCGTCGCCGCTGCCATCGGCGCCGCCGACGTCCTCCGCGGCCTCGTCCGTACTTGCCTGCTCGCCGTCCTCGACGAGCTCCGGGCTGGTCTCCGCACAGCCGGCCGCCATCAGCAGCGCCGCTGCGCCGAGGCTCACGATGGTCTTGCGCATCGTTGTGATCTCCTTCGTGTGATCGCGAACGGGGCACATCATGGCCGCCACCCCGGACACAAACCGTGGCCTCGGCGGCCTGACACGGCCAGGCAAGCCCTTCCGGGGTCTCCGTCGCGTCGGGCGGAGGTCGATCACCGGGTACGACAAAAGTCGTCTCGTCCGGCCCGCACACTCGGCCCGCCGGAGCTAGCCGGCCTGTCCCCGGTGCGCCATACGCTCACCTCTATGACGGACGGGACGGCCGGTGCCGCAGGAGCCCGCAGCGAACCGGGCAGCCCGCGGCTTCGCCGTGCGGTGAGCGTCACCGTGACGGTCCTCGCCGTCACCGCCAGCATCCTCAGCAGCCTCATCTACTTCGTGATCGACACCGCGATTCCGGGCACGGACGACTCCGCGTTCACGGTGCGGCCGACGCTCGGCTTCTTCGCCGCGGTCGCCGCCGCCGCCGCCCTCGTCTGGCGGCACGAGCGCCCCGTGCTGATCACGGGGCTCGCCGTGATTCCGCCGCTGCTGCTGGTCGCGGACACGCTGGCAGCGCTGATCGCACTGGCCGCGCTTGCCGCGAGCCGCCGCGACCGGGTGCTGTGGGGCGGCGCCGTCCTGGTGTTCGCCGCGACGGCCGTAGCGACCGCGCGGGACGCCGACCGCGACCCGGAGTTCTCCGTCGTCCAGGTCCTCTTCGGCGCCGAGACCACCGCGGAGAAGGTGGACGTCCCGCTCGTCGCCATCCTGGCCATCGCCGCGGTGCTGACGGCGATCCCACTCGCCGTCGGGCTGTGGCGCGGCACCCGGCTCGACATCGCACGGCGCGAGCAGGCGGAGCGTGCGCTGCATGCGGACCTGGCCCGGCAGGACGAGCGCACCCGGATCGCCCGGGAGATGCACGACGTCCTCGGGCACCGGCTGTCGTTGCTGTCGCTTCAGGCCGGCGCGCTGCAGGTCGAGAACGACGCAGGCTCCGGGTCCACCGCCGACGCCGCGCGCACGATCCGTGCGACCGTTCGCGAGAGCCTGGCCGACCTCCGCCAGATCGTCGGGATCCTGCGGGAGGGCCACAGCCTGCCGGCCGGCACCGACGAACGGGACCTCGCCCAGCCGCAGCCCACGCTCGCCGACATTCCGGAGCTCATCGCCGACACGCGGCGCTCAGGGGTCGGCGTCAACGTCACCATGCTGGTCGACGACGCCTCCGCTGCCCCGCCCGCCCTCGGAGTGGCGGCATACCGGACCGTTCAGGAAGCCCTGACCAACGTGCTTCGGCATGCCTCCGGGGCGACGGCTGACGTGACCGTGCGCGGCGGGCCGGACGTCGGCCTCACGATCGAGGTCGTCAACCCGCTGTCCGGTGACGTGGGCTCGCCGGCCGATGGCACCGGCACCGGTCTGGTGGGCATCGCCGAACGCGTGTCCGCGCTCGGCGGCACCGTGAGCACCGGGCCGACCGATCACGGGACGTTCGTGGTGACGGCGTGGCTGCCGTGGGATTCAGTGTCGTAGGCGCGATCTACGATGTGCCGGTGGCCGGTTCCGGGGACGCTGCGCGCCCGTGGCGGGTGCTGCTCGTCGACGACGACCCGTTCGTCCGGACCATGCTCACCCGCATCCTCGGCAGCGCGGACGACGTCGAGGTGGTCGGCGAGGCCGGCGACGGCGCTGACGCGGTCACCCAGACCACGCTCCACGCTCCCGATGTCGTCGTCATGGACATCCGGATGCGGCCGGTCAACGGGTTGGTGGGCACGGCGCGCGTCACCGCGCTCCCCAAGCCGCCCAAGGTGCTGGTGCTCACGACGTTCAACCTCGACCAGTACGTGTTCGACTCGCTCGAGGCCGGCGCCAGCGGCTTCCTGCTCAAGGACGCCTCACCGGAGGAGATCATCGAGGCGGTGCGCGTCGTCGCGTCCGGCGAGGCGATCCTGGCGCCGGGACCGACCAAGACGCTCATCGGCCACTTCACCGCCGCCCGAGGCGATCCGCGGCGGGCCGAGGCCCGCGCCAGGCTGGCCGACCTCACCGACCGCGAGAGGGAGATCGTGACCGCCGTCGCCCAGGGCAAGTCCAACGCCGCCATCGCGACCGAGCTGTACCTCAGCCCGGCCACCGTCAAGACCCACATCACGCGGATCTTC
>JBMCTR010000284.1:0-3521 GCA_048622955.1 Actinomycetota bacterium | reverse complement strand
TGGCGCACCGCGACCGGATCGACGAGCTGCTGTCGGCCTACGCGGTCGGATGGACCATCGACCGGATGCCCGCCGTCGACCGCAACGTGCTGCGGATCGCCGCGTACGAGATCTTCTATCAGGACGACGTGCCGGACGCCGTGGCGATCAGCGAGGCCGTGAAGATGGTCCGCGAGCTGTCCACGGACGAGTCCCCGTCGTTCGTCAACGGACTGCTCGCACGGCTGGTCGACATCAAGCCGAGCCTGAGCCGCTAGGCGATCCGGCCGCGCTGGCAGCGCTGACCATCGGCAGCAGCGTCGCCTCGACGAGGTCCGGCACCTCGTCCGGTTCCAGCCGGCCCGCCCCGACCTCGGCGGCTGCGGAGTGCATCAGGCTGTAGTAGACCGCGATCAGCCAGTCCGCGGGCAGGTCGGCGCGGACCGTCCCCTCCCGCTGGCCACGGGAGACGAGGTCGGCGAGGCGGTCGGTGAGCCCGGCCCGGTCGTGGCGAGCACGCAGCCCCTCGTCGCCGAGCGCCGCCCGTCCAGTCCCGGCTACCGCGTGACGCGTGTCATGCCGTTGCTGTGGGCCGTTGCCGTGAACCGCTGACGGCGCTCACGGGTCCAACCGCTACGAGGCCGTGCAGGTGGCCCAGCGGCACGGTTGGATCTGACGCGCGTTCTCCGGCGTGTCGAACGGCGATTGCATGATCGGCGGGTAATCAGCTACATGCTGGCGATCTGGATCAGGTTCCCGCACGTGTCGTCGAGCACCGCGGTCGTGACCCCGCCCATCTCGAGCGGCTCCTGGGTGAACGTGACACCGCGGTCCCGCAGCCGCTTGAACTCGGCGTTGACGTCGTCGACCGCGAACGCGGTGGCCGGGATGCCGTCCTCGCGCAGCGCCTGCCGGTACGGCGCCACGGCCGGATGCTCGGCGGGCTCGAGCAGCAGTTGGGTGCCGTCCGGCTCCTCTGGCGACACGACGGTCAGCCACCGGTTGCCGTCGCCCAGCGGGAAGTCGGTCTTCGTCACGAAGCCGAGCACGTCGGTGTAGAACGCGAGCGCCCTGTCCTGGTCGTCGACGTAGACGCTGGTCACGTGGATTCGCATGAGGTCTCCCTACCCTTCGGTTCGGTCCGGGCGCCACCGCCGCGCGATGGCGTCCAGCGGGGACGTGTCGACGTAGTGGAACTTGTACCGGCCGCGCCGTGCGGTGGTGACCAGCCCCGCCGACTCGAGCACCTCCAAGTGCTGCGAGACGGCCTGCCGCGACGAGCTCAATCCGTGCTTCATGGCCAGCCGGGTGCAGATCTCGAACAGGGTCTGCCCGTCGCGGTCGGTCAACTCGTCCAGGATCGCCCGCCGCGTCGGGTCGGCAAGCGCCTTGAACACGTCGCCCATCGGATCGCCACCATATGCAAGCCGACACTTGCCTGTCAACGGGGACGGTGATCGTTGTGAGATCGCCACCGGGTACCCGGGGGCGAAGTCACAACGATCACGCGTGGCGAAGCACCGGCGATGGCGGGTCCGCTGGTACGCTTCAAGCGACCGACGTCCTTTAAGTCCCGTCCCGTGAGGCGGGAAAGGAGTCCGAATACGCATGTCTGCACCCGTTCCCACACCGGGTGCGGGCGCTCGCGACCTGGCGAGCGCTCGCACCGTCCTCGACGAGGGCGACATCTCCCGGGGTCTCACCCGGATGGCCCACGAGATCGTCGAACGCAACAAGGGCACCAGCGACCTGGTGCTCCTCGGCATCCCGACCCGCGGCGTTCCGCTCGCACACCGGCTGGCCGCGCGCATCTCGGCGGCCGAAGGCGGCGGCCGGATCCCGGTCGGCTCGCTCGACGTCACGATGTACCGCGACGACCTGCGGCTGCGGCCGGCACGCGCCCTGGAGCACACGGAGATCCCGCCAGGCGGGGTCGACGGCGGTGTCGTGGTGCTGGTCGACGACGTGCTGTTCTCCGGCCGGACGGTGCGCGCCGCCCTGACCGCGCTCGACGACATCGGGCGGCCACGCGCGGTCCGGCTGGCCGTCCTCGTCGACCGCGGCCACCGCGAGCTGCCGATCCGCGCCGACCACGTGGGCAAGAACATCCCGACGTCGCTGCGCGAGCGGGTCACCGTCCTGCTCGACGAGGTCGACGGCCGGGACGCCGTCCTGCTCGGGACGGAGGACCCGCGATGATGCGCCACCTGCTCTCCACCGGCGACCTCACCCGCGAGGACGCCACCCTGCTGCTCGACACCACCGCCGAGATGGCTGCGCTGACCGAGGGCCGGTCGGTCAAGAAGCTGCCCACCCTGCGCGGGCGGACGGTCGTGAACCTGTTCTTCGAGGACTCCACCCGCACGCGGACGTCGTTCGAGCTCGCCGCCAAGCGGCTGTCCGCCGACGTGGTGAGCTTCGCGGCGAAGGGCTCCAGCGTCTCCAAGGGCGAGAGCCTCAAGGACACCGCGCTGACGCTGGCCGCGATGGGCGCCGACGGCGTCGTGGTGCGGCACTGGGCCAGCGGCGCGCCGCACCGGCTCGCGAGCTCCGGCTGGATCGACGCGAGCATCGTCAACGCCGGCGACGGCACCCACGAGCACCCGACGCAGGCGCTGCTCGACGCTTACACGCTGCGCCGGCACCTCGGCGAGCTGGACGGCCGCCGGATCGCGATCGTCGGCGACGTGCTGCACAGCCGGGTGGCGCGAAGCAACGTGCTGCTGCTGGCGACGCTGGGTGCCGAGGTCACACTGGTCGGCCCGCCGACGCTGCTTCCCGTCGGGGTGCAGAGCTGGCCGTGCGCGGTCGCGTACGACCTCGATCCCGTGCTCGCGAAGGCGGACGCCGTCATGATGCTGCGCGTCCAGCAGGAGCGGATGAACGCGTCGTACTTCCCGTCCGCGCGGGAGTACAGCCGCCGGTACGGGCTCGACGCCCAGCGGCTCGACCTGCTGCCGGACGACGCGCTGGTGCTGCACCCCGGACCGCTGAACCGGGGCATGGAGATCACCGCCGATGTCGCCGACGCCGACCGATCGGTGATCGTGGAGCAGGTCACCAACGGGGTGTACGCCCGGATGGCGGTGCTCTACCTGCTGCTGGCCGGCGCAAGCGGCGAGCAGCCCTACGAACGGCCGGTCCGAGCCGGGGAGGTGTCATGAGCGGGACGAGCTGGCTGCTGGCCGGCGCCAGGCTGCTCGGCGGGGAACCGGTCGACCTGCTGCTGCGCGACGGCGTCATCGCGGACGCCGGCCCCGGGCTCGACGCCGCCGGCGCCCGGCGCTTCGACGCGGACGGGCTGGTCGCGCTGCCGGGCCTGGTGGACCTGCACGCGCACCTGCGCGAGCCGGGACGGGAGGACGCCGAGACGGTCGAGACCGGCACCCGGTCCGCGGCGCTGGGCGGGTTCACCGCCGTGCACGCGATGGCCGACACCGAGCCGGTCGCCGACACCGCCGGTGTGGTCGAGCAGGTATGGCGGCTCGGCCGCGACGCCGGGCACGCCGACGTCCGCCCGGTCGGGGCGGTCACGGTCGGGC
>JBMCTR010000283.1:0-3540 GCA_048622955.1 Actinomycetota bacterium | reverse complement strand
GGCGGCGGCTGCGCCGGCAGCGTCGCCTTGTGCGATGCGGAGCAGGGCGAGGCCGGGCTGCGGGTCCTGGCCGTACTCGTGGGCCCGCCGGAACGCTTCCTCTGCGGCTTCGTGATCTCCCTTGCGCCGACGGATCTCACCGGCCAGGTACTGCCCGGCCGCGGCCAGGTAGGCGCCGAACGGCCCCAGCTCTTCGGCCGCGCGGAGCGCTTCCCGCTCGGCGGCTGCCCAGTCGCCGCGCAGGGACTGGAGCTCGCACCGGTGCAGCCGGCAGAGCCCCGGGTACCAGCTGTCCTGGCCGTGCGCCTCGCACCAGCGGATCGCCAGATCGGTCCACTCGGTCGCGCGGCGGATGTCGCCGAGCTGCTCGCAGGTGTCGAGCAGCACGCAGTAGACCCACCCGGTGATGAACGGCGTGAGCTCATCGCTCACCGCCGCGACCATGGCCTCGTCGAGCCGGTCGAGCCCTTCGGCCACGTCGCCACGTGCGACGAGCACCCGTCCTTGAGTGGCGAGGCCGAGTGTCTCGATGTCGAGATCTCCGAAGTGTCGGCCCAACTCGCTGGCGCGGCGGGCGTGGCCGACGGCCTCGTCGAGGTCGCCGTTGTACAGCGCCCAGTCGGCGTCGGCCATCGCCACGTAGCCGTGCTCGACGCCCTCGGGCACGTCGCACGCGTGGCGGTGAGCACGCTGGAGCCAGCCGCCGGCCGCCACGGTCTCGTCCATGTCGAAGTAGCTGTGGAACAGCCGGCAGGCCGTCATGGTCGCGCGCCCGGCGTCTCCTGCGTCCCGGTACTTCGCATATGCCCGCCGGCGGGCGACGATCGACTCCCGCAGGCGACCGAGCCAGAAGGCGGCATCGGCCAGCGAGTCGAGCTCCTCGCTACTGAGCCCGTCCGGCGGCGTGGCGGTCAGGCGTTCGTACACCTCGACCGGCTCTGTGCGCACGTCTCGCATCGTACTGCCGCTGCACCGTCGAAGCCGGTTGCCTTTTCTCGCCGAGCCGGTGAGAAGGTGCGAACCGGGTGCGCGGTGCGGGCGCGAGCCGTCGATTCCACGGGAGTGTCGATTTCGCGGTCTCCCGGGCGACGCGTCGGTAGAGGCGATGCTCGAGACCGGGGGGCGGCAGGCGCCCCGGGGCTCGCTTCACGGGATGCAGGAGGTACAGCCATGCGGGTCATGGTCATGGTCAAGGCGACGCAGGATTCCGAGGCGGGCGTGATGCCCACTGAGGAGCTGCTCGCTGCGATGATGCAGTACAACGAGGAGCTGGCGAAGGCGGGCATCCTGCTCGACGGCGACGGGCTGCACCCGAGCTCGAAGGGCACCCGCGTGCAGTTCGGCAAGGACGGCACGCGGACTGTCGTCGACGGCCCGTTCTCCGAGACCAAGGAGCTGGTGGCCGGGTACTGGCTGTGGCAGGTGAAGTCGATGGACGAGGCCATCGAGTGGGCGAAGCGCTGCCCCGACGACGGCACCGGCGGCGAGATCGAGATCCGGCCGGTGTTCGAGGCCGAGGACTTCGGCGAGGCCTACACGCCCGAGATCCGGGAGCGGGAAACCCGCATCCGCGCCAAGGAGCACGTCAACGCCCTCACGGGGGACGCCGAACGCGGATAGCGGCGAACGCGGCCACCGTGGCCACGCCACGGACGGAAGCCCGCCCGCGTGGCCACGGCCGGCCGCCTGGGTGGCACAACCTACGCTCGCGCAGCCGTCAGCGCTGTGGGTCGCGGGCGGCCGCCCCGCCAACGCCGCACCGTCGGCTGCCGGGTGGACGTGGTTGCATGGTGTTCGATGGCTGGGACAGACGCGCGCCGCACGGTCGATGCGGTGTGGCGCATCGAGGCCCCGCGACTGATCGCAGGATTGACGAGGATCGTCCGCGATGTCGGGCTCGCCGAGGACCTCGCGCAGGATGCGCTCGTCGCGGCGCTGGAGCAGTGGCCGGAGTCGGGCGTGCCGGACAATCCGGGCGCCTGGCTCATGGCCATCGGAAAGCGGCGGGCGATCGACCACCTCCGGCGGCAGGCGCGGCTCGAGCGCAAGGTCGAAGAGCTCGGGCACCAGCTCGAGACCTCGCCGGCGCCGGAGACCGAGCTCCCCGACGAGATCGGTGACGACCTGCTGCGGCTCATTCTCATGGCGTGCCACCCGGTCGTGCCGTTCGAGGGCCGGGTCGCGCTGACGCTCCGCCTGCTCGGCGGCCTGACGACCGGGGAGATCGCCCGCGCCTTCCTCGTCCCGGAGGCGACGGTAGCCCAGCGCATCGTGCGGGCGAAGCGCAAGCTCGCCGCCGAGGCGGTGACGTTCGAGGTCAGCGGCCGCCAGGAGCTTGAGTCCCGGTTGTCTGCGGTGCTCGAGGTCATCTACCTCATCTTCAACGAGGGGTACTCCGCGACCGCGGGAGAAGACTGGGTGCGCCCCGCGCTGTGCGAAGACGCCCTGCGGCTCGGGCGGATCCTGGTGGGCCTGCTGCCGGAGGAGCCCGAGGTCCACGGTCTCGTCGCCCTGATGGAGCTCCAGGCGTCCAGGCTGCGGGCGCGGACGACGGCCGCGGGTGAGCCGATCCTGCTGCTCGACCAGAACCGCGCGCACTGGGACCGGCTGCTCATCCGGCGCGGCCTGGCGGCTCTGGAGCGGGCGGATGCGCTGAGCGAGCAGCGCGGGCCGTACACGCTGCAGGCCGCGATCGCCGCCTGCCACGCGCAGGCGCTCACCCCTGACGAGACGGACTGGGTGCGCATCGCGGCGCTGTACGAGATCCTGGCCCGGCTGCAGCCCACGCCGGTTGTGGAGCTGAACCGAGCCGTTGCCCTCGGCATGGCGTTCGGTCCCGCCGTCGGTCTTTCGCTCGTGGACGAGGTCGCGGCCGAGCCGTCGCTGCGGAACTACCACCTGCTGCCGAGCGTGCGCGGCGACCTGCTCAGCAAGCTCGGCCGTACGGCCGAGGCCAAGGCGGACTTCGAGCGGGCAGCGGCGCTCACCTGCAACGTGCGGGAGCGGGAGCTGCTGCTGGCCCGGGCGTCCGCCCTGGCCAGCAGCTGATCGTCAGGATCGTCGGGGGTGGCGCGGTTTCTCAGGGCCGGGTGACCGCGACGCGGACCTGCTGGCCCTCCCCGACCTCGCCGGTGAACGCGCCGTCCCCGGCCGGACCGTAGCTCACCGACTCGGCGAGCACCTCGCCGGCGACGAACTGCTCGTTGGCCCGCACCGCGTCCGCCACCTCGCCGGCGGCCTCGACGACCAACCGGATGCGGTCGGACACGTTCAGGCCGGTGTCCCGGCGCGCTTGCTGGACCACCCGGATCACGTCGCGGGCCAGCCCTTCAGCGGCCAGTTCCGGGGTGACCTCGGTGTCGAGAAGCACCACGCCGTTGCCGCCGGGCAGCGGCGCGGCATGCTCCGGGTCCGAGGTCACCAGCCGCAGCTCGTACTCGCCGTCCTGCAGGGTGACGCCGGCGGCGGCCGGAGAGCCGTCCACCAGCGACCACTCGCCGGCCTTGACCGCCTTGATGACGTCCTGCACGGCGCTGCCGA
>JBMCTR010000282.1:0-3540 GCA_048622955.1 Actinomycetota bacterium | reverse complement strand
CCGTGCCGGACACCGACCGCGGTGAGTACGCCTGTGTCGCCTGCGGCGCGGCGATGCTGGTGCCGACGGTGCAAGTCACGGAGGGCTACGTCACGGTCGCGTAGTCGAGCCGTCCGTCGCGCAGTTCCAGAACGCGGTCGGCACGGTCGATCAGCGCGGCGTCGCAGGTGCCTAACGCCGGGTCAGTGATCATGTAATAAAGATCATAGGATCGACCTGCCCAGGACATATGCGGCGATCGCCGCCGCGGCGCCGACGTTTAGCGAATCGATACCGTGCGCCAGCGGGATCGTGGCCCGCACGTCGGCCGAGGCCTGCCAACGGGGCGACAGGCCGGGCCCCTCCGTGCCCAGGACCAGCGCCACCCGCTCGGCGAACGCGACGCGGTCGAGCGGCACCGCGTCGGCCGCCGGGGTGAGGGCGACCACCTGGAACCCGGCGTCGTGAACTCGCGTCAGGCCGTGGTACCAGTCGGCGAGCCGGGCGTACGGCACCGACAGCACCGCGCCCATCGAGACTTTCACCGAGCGCCGGTACAGCGGGTCCGCGCACCGGGGGCTGAGCAGCACGGCGTCCATCCCGAGCCCTGCCGCGCACCGGAAGACCGCCCCGACGTTGGTGTGGTCCACGAGGTCCTCGCAGACGAAGACCCGCCGGGCGGCGGCGAGCACGTCGGCGACGCCCGGCAGCGGGAGCCGGTGCAGCGACGCCAGCGCGCCGCGGTGTACGTGGAATCCGGTGACCTGCTCGACGACGTCCTCGTCGGCGACGTAGCACGGCACGTCGCCGGCGTCGTCCAGCACGTCCCGCAGCGGCTCGAGCCATCGCGGGGCCATGAGCAGCGCGCGGACGGGATAGCCCGCGGCGACCGCGCGCCGGATCACCTTCTCGCCCTCGGCCACGAACAGCCCGTGCTCGGTCTCGAGGGACGTGCGCAGTTGCGCGTCGCGCAGGGAGACGAAGTCGGCCAGCCGCTCGTCCGCGGCGCTGGACACCCGCACCAGCCGGGCCACGTCAGTCCCTCAGAGCAGGGTGACGATCGCGACGACGCCGATCGCGACGACCACGGCGCGCAGCGCTGCGGGCGGCAGCTTGCGGGCGATGCGGGCGCCCGTCACACCGCCCAGGATCGCCCCGATGGCGACCAGCCCGGCGGCCGCCCAGTTGACGTCCGCGACGAGGATGAAGATGATGCCGCCGACCAGGTTGGCCAGGCCCGCCAGCACGTTCTTGGCCGCGTTGACCCGCTGCAGGGTCTCGTCCAACCCGAGCGCCAGCACGGCGATGAGCAGCACGCCCTGGGCGGCACCGAAGTAGCCGCCGTACATCCCGGTGCCGAAGATGAAGATCCACACCAGCGGTCCCCCGTGCTCGCGGCGTGGCCGGTCGGCGAGCCGCCGTACCAGCCACGGCTGGAGCACGACCAGCACGCACGCGAGCAGGATGAGCGCCGGGACGACGGCGGCGAACACCCCTGGAGGCAGCACCAGGAGCAGGGTGGCGCCCGTCGCGGCGCCGGTGAGCGTGGCGCTGCTGAGCCGCAGCAGCCGGGCGCGCTGCCCGGACAGTTCCCGGCGGTAGCCCCACGCCCCCGAGACCGCACCGGGCACCAGGCCGACGGTGTTGGACACGTTGGCGACCACCGGCGGCAGGCCGACCCACAGCAGGGTCGGGAACGTCACGAGGCTGCCGGATCCGACAACCGTGTTGATGGTCCCCGCGGCCAGGCCGGCCAGCACCACGAGGATGGCTTCGAGCAGGGTCATAGGCCGGTGGAGCGATCATTCCCGTGCTCTGGCGGGTCGCTTCCTGCGTCGCCGCACCGCAGGCCGGTGTTCACTCCTCTGGCCGCTGCTGGGCCGAACGGTCGGCCATCGGGTCGGTGGACGCCCGCTCGGCGTCCTGCAGCGCCTGCTGGACCTCCGCGTGCGCCTCCTCCACGGCCGCCTCGGCCTCCTCGGTGGCGGCCTCCATCGCCACCTGGTCGGCGGACGGGGCCTCGCCGTCGGTCGTGGCGGCCGCAGCGGCCTGCCCGAACTTCCCCACCGCCGTGCCGAGACCCTCGAGCGCGCGGCCGATCTCGCTGGGGAGCACCCACACCTTGTTCGCGTCTCCCTTGGCGATCTCGGGGAGCATCTGCAGGTACTGGTACGACAGCAGCTTCTGGTCGGGATTGCCCTGGTGGATCGCGGTGAACACGGCGTTGATCGCCTTCGCCTCGCCGTCCGCGCGCAGGATCTGGGCCTGCTTCTCGGCCTCCGCCTCGAGGATCTGCGACTGCTTGTGGCCCTCGGCGTTCAGGATCGCCGCCTGCTTCTGGCCCTCGGCGGTGAGGATCTGGGACTGCCGGACGCCCTCGGCGTTCAGGATCGCGGCGCGCTTGTCGCGGTCGGCGCGCATCTGCTTCTCCATGGAGTCCTGGATGGACGGCGGCGGGTCGATGGCCTTCAACTCCACCCGGTTGACGCGGATGCCCCACTTGCCGGTGGCCTCGTCGAGCACTCCGCGGAGTGCGTTGTTGATCTCCTCGCGGCTGGTGAGCGTCCGTTCGAGGTCCATCCCGCCGATCACGTTCCGCAGGGTGGTCACGGCCAGTTGCTCGATGCCCTGGATGTAGTTGGAGATCTCGTAGGTCGCGTCCTTCGCGTTCGTCACCTGGTAGTAGATCACCGTGTCGATCTGCACCACCAGGTTGTCCTGGGTGATGACCGGCTGCGGAGGGAACGAGACCACCTGCTCACGCAGGTCGAGCATCGGCAGCACGCGGTCGATGAAGGGGACCACCACGGCGAGCCCGGGCTCCAGCGTGCGACGGAACTTCCCGAGGCGCTCGACGATCCCCGCGCGGGCCTGGGGCACGATGCGGACCGACTTCGCCAGTGTGACCAGGACGAACACTGCGAGCAGGAAGACGACGAACAACAGGAGCGTCTGTCCAGCGTCCATGGTTGGCCTTTCCGTGCGGTCGGGCGGGATTGCGGGATTGTGGTGAGCCTACGGCCCTTCGGCGGAGAACACGAGCGCGGTCGCTCCCTGGATCTCGACCACGTCGACCGTGGCGCCCACCTCGATGACCGACCCGTCGTAGCTGCGTGCCGTCCAGACCTCGCCGGCGAGCTTCACCCGGCCGTCGTGGCCGTCCACGCGCTCGAGCACCACCGCTCGCCGGCCGACGAGCGCGGCGACGCCGGTGCGCTCGGTGGCCGTCTGGTGCAGGTGCCGCTTGGCAACGGGGCGTACGACGCCGAGCATGGCGGCGCTCACCCCGATCGCCACGAGGGCCTGGACGAGCACCCCGGCGCCGAGCAGCGCGCTCGCCGCCCCCCCGACGGCGCCGCCGGCGAGCATGAGGAAGACGAGGTCGAGCGTCATCGTCTCGATGGTGCCCAGGATCAGCGCGAGCGCGATCCACAGCGTCCACTGGTTCTCGCCGACCCAGTCGAACGCCTCACCCATGCCGTCCACCCTAAGGCACCTGATCGCACCGGCCCAATGATCACGTTAACGACCCGGTTGGGTCCTCCACCAGGGCTATGCACC
>JBMCTR010000281.1:0-3541 GCA_048622955.1 Actinomycetota bacterium | reverse complement strand
AACCCGGAGCGGTACGGGCGATCATCAGCCGCGGTCACGGTGTCGAGTGTCCCATCCGGACGCGGCAACCGCTGCCTACTGCTGCGTAGGATGAATCCCTTCTGATCACCATGCAAGGCGGCGGCAACGGAACAAGCATTCCGAGGCTGACCGTGAAGAACTACAGGAAGATCAGCAGTTGCTCAGGTGGTTTGGTATGGGTTTGCCCGTTTTATCGAGACTCAGCTCGATGATCTTCCTGTAGTTCTTCACGGCAGGCCTCGGGCAGCTATGCGGAGCCGGTCGTGTGGACGGTGCCGTCCGGGTCGGCGACCAGGACGGGCACGCCGGCGCCGCCCAGGTCGCGGACCGCGGCCACCCCGGCCTCGTCCCCATCCCCGGAGGTCACCACCACCGCGGCCTCCAGGCCGGACGCCCCACTCGAAGCCGCCATCGCCACCGCCACCTGGAGCGCCGACAGGCTCAGCGACGGCAGCGCTACTGACGCGGCGGCGTACGTCCGCCCGTCCCCGTCCCGCACAGCCGCGCCCTCGGCGGCGCCCACCCGCGCCCGGGCGGACCGGGCCAGCGTCACCAGCTTGGCGTCCTCGGCCTCCAGCGCGGTCACTCGACCGTCTCCTCACCGGGCTCCGCGCCGTTCTCCGACGGCTCCGAGCGCGTCACCACGATCGTGCCGATCCGGTTGCGCCGGCCAGACGGCCGCTCGGCCACCAGCTTCAGCCCGCCGAACTCCACCTGCGCGCCGGGGATCGGCACCCGGCCGAGGTGCTTGGCCATCAGCCCGCCCACGCTGTCGACGTCCTCGTCGGACAGCGTCAGGCCGAACAGCTCGCCGAGGTCGTCCACGTGCAGCCGCGACGACACCCGCAGCGACCCGTCGGAGAGCTCCTCGACGGGCGCCTCCTCGGTGTCGTACTCGTCGGAGATCTCCCCGACGATCTCCTCCAGGATGTCCTCGATCGTCACCAGCCCGGCCGTCCCGCCGTACTCGTCGACCACGATCGCCACGTGGATCCGCTGCGACTGCATCTCCCGCAGCAGGTCGTCCACCGGCTTGGAGTCGGGCACGAACGTCGCCGGGCGCATCACCGACTCGATCCGCTCCACCGACTCGGCGTCGCGGTGGTCGTAGAGCCGGCGCGCGACGTCCTTCAGGTAGGCGAACCCCAGCACATCGTCCAGGCCGGACGCCCCCACGACAGGGATCCGGCTGAACCCGCTGCGCAGCGCCAGCGACTGGAACTGCCGCAGCGTCTTGCCGGCCTCGATGAACACCACGTCGGTGCGCGGCACCATCACCTCGCGCACGATCGTGTCGCCGAGGTCGAACACCGAGTGGATCATCTCCCGCTCGCCGGACTCGACGACCCCGCCGGCCTCGGCCAGGTCGACCAGCTCGCGCAGCTCCGCCTCGGTGGCGAACGGCCCCTCGCGGAACCCGCGGCCCGGCGTCAGCGCGTTGCCGACCGCGATCAGCACCCGCGGCACCGGGCCCAGGATGCGGGCCAGCGTCAGCAGCGGGCCGGCCCACGCGAGCGCCACCGCCTCGGAGTGCTGCCGGCCCAGCGTGCGCGGCGCGACACCGATCGCGACGAACGACACCACGATCATGGCCACCGCACCCACCAGCACCGCGTGCCAGCGCATGCCGAACAGCGACACCAGCAGCACCGCGACGAGGACGACGGCGGTGGTCTCCGCCGCGATGCGCAGCAGCAGCGCGGTGTTCACCGCCGGAGCCGGGTCGTCGACCAGCTCACGAAGGCGGGTCGCGCCCCGGCGCTCGGCCGCCACCAGGTCGTTGGCGCGCGCCTTGGAGAACGGCGCCAGCGCGGCCTCCGCCATGGCCAGCAGCCCGGCCAGCGCCACCAGGATCACCGCCCCGGCGAGCAGCCAGCCGTCACCCGCGCTCATCGTCGCGCGCGCCTCGCGGCGCGCCAGTCATCGAGCAGCTGCCGCTGCAGCCCGAACATCTCCTTCTCCTCGTCCTGCTCGGCGTGATCGTAGCCGAGCAGATGCAGGATGCCGTGAGTGGTGAGCAGGTGCAGCTCGTCCTCGAACGAGTGCCCGGCCTGCTTCGCCTGCTCGCGGGCGACGTCTGGGCAGACCACGACGTCCCCGAGCAGCCCGGGCGCGGGCTCCTCGTCGTCCGGCGTCGGCCGGAGCTCGTCCATCGGGAACGCGAGGACGTCCGTCGGGCCGGGCTCGTCCAGCCACTTGACGTGCAACTGCTCCATCGCTTCCGGGCCGACGAGCAGGACGGCGAGCTCTGCCTGCGGGTGGATGCGCAGTTGGTCGAGCACGAAGCGGCACAGGTCCGAGAGGGCCTTCTCGTCGACCCGTGCTGAGGTCTCGTTGTTGACCTCTATCGTCACCGCCGTCTCCCGGCGCCGCGTCGCTCCGGACCCGAGCCGGCCGCCCGTGCCGCGTCGTACTCCGAGTACGCATCGACGATCTTGCCGACCAGCCGGTGGCGCACCACGTCGTGGCTGGTCAGCCGGCAGAAGTGGACGTCCCCGATGTCGCTGAGGATCCCCTCGACCACCTTCAGGCCGCTGTCGGTCTCGGACGGCAGGTCGATCTGGGTGTCGTCACCCGTGACCACCATCTTGGACCCGAACCCGAGCCGGGTGAGGAACATCTTCATCTGCTCCGGCGAGGTGTTCTGCGCCTCGTCCAGGATGATGAAGGCGTCGTTCAGCGAGCGGCCCCGCATGTACGCGAGCGGCGCGACCTCGATCGTCCCCTCGGTCATCAGCCGCGGGATCGTGGCCGGGTCCATCATGTCGTGCAACGCGTCGTACAGCGGGCGCAGGTACGGGTCGACCTTCTCGGACAGCGTGCCGGGCAGGAAGCCCAGCCGCTCGCCCGCCTCGATGGCCGGACGGGTCAGGATGATCCGGTTGACCTCCTTGTCCTGCAGCGCCCGCACGGCCTTGGCGACCGCCAAGTAGGTCTTCCCGGTGCCCGCCGGCCCGATCGAGAACACGATCGTGTGCTTGTCGATCGCATCGACGTACCGCTTCTGGTTCAGCGACTTGGCCCTGATCGTGCGGCCACGGTTGGACAGGATGTTCGTGGTCAGCACGTCGGCCGGACGTTCCGCCGTCCGCGCCCGCAGCATGCCGATCGACTGCTCGACCGCCTCCGGCGTGAGGCCGTGACCGGTGCGGATGACCGCCACGAGCTCATCAACCAGCTGTTCGGCCTCGCCGATGACACCGGGCGGCCCGGTGAGCGTGATCTCGTTGCCCCGGACGAAGATGTCGATGTCGGGGAACGCCTTCTCGATGACGCGGAGCAGTTCGTCGCCGGGCCCGAGCAGGCTCACCATCGGCACGCTCGACGGGATGACTATCCGGTGTTCGACGCCGTCGTTCGCCAGTCGGTCGGCTTGTGTGGTTGCTGGTATTTCGACCATCCTTCGGCCCGGGAGGGCCTTTCGCGCCTTCTTCCCGTCTCGACAGTAGGACATTTCAATGCTACCGGCGCAGGCCGACAGGTCGACCGAGTAAATCCGGCCGGACGTCGCGGCGTCAAC
>JBMCTR010000280.1:0-3547 GCA_048622955.1 Actinomycetota bacterium | reverse complement strand
ACCGTTGTCGGCGGCGAGATCGTCCATGACACCGGCGAGATCAGTACGTAACCCGAAATAGCACGAAGAGGTGAATGCCATGAGATCCCGAGTACGCCTACTCGGCTCTGTCGCGGCGGCGACGGCACTGGTCCTCGCCGCCTGCGGTGGGGACGACGACACCGGCGCCGAGCCGGACGCCGAAGAGGCCGCCGAAGAGGAGCCGGACGCCGAGGAGGGAGAGGAGCAGGACGGCGGCGAGCCGAGCGGCGACCCCATCGTGGTCGGCTCGACGCTGTCGCTGACCGGCGCCTTCGCGCCGACCGGCGTCATCCACCAGATCGTCGGCGAGCAGTTCGTCGAGCGCCTCAACGAGAACGGCGGCCTGCTCGGCCGTCCGGTCGAGTGGCAACTGCTCGACGACGAGTCCGACAGCGCCCAGGTCACCCCGCTCTACGAGCGGTTGATCAACCAGGAGCAGGTGGACCTGATCATCGGGCCGTACGCCACCCCGAACATCATCCCGGCGGTGGCGGTGGCTGAGCGGGCCGGATACACGATCCCGCACCACACGGCGATCCACGCGCCCCTGCTGAGCTACCGGTGCCAGTTCCCGGGCTGGTCGATGAACCCGGTACCGGACGAGTTCACCTCGGAACTGCTGTTCAGCCTGCTCGAGACGCTGCCCGAACCGCCTGAGACGATCGCGCTCGTCACCAACGAGAGCGGCTCGACGCAGCCGATGACCGAGGGGTTCGTCGAGCAGGGCGTCGGCGAGGGCATGCTCGGGATCGCTCCCGACTACGGCTTGGACGTGGTCGCCGACGTGCGGTACCCGCCGGGCAACCAGGAGTGGGGCCCGATCGCGTCGCAGTTGCGGGACGCGGACGCGGACATCGTGATCAACAACGGCGTCGCTGTGGACCCGGTCGGGATCCTCGAGGCGATGGAGCAGCTGGACTACCAGCCGCCGATGTTCTTCTCGCTGTTCCCCGCGCCCGGGCCGCTGCTCGGGATGGGCGACCTCGCCGAGGGCTCGCTCGCGGTAACGCTCTTCGAGCCGAACGACCCGGTCCTGGACCAGTACGGCGACGAGGTGCGCGGGATCACCGAGGAGTTCAGCCAGCGCGCCGCGGACGCCGACCTGCCGTACACGGTGTTCGAGTCCCAGGCGGCCGCGTCGTGGAACACTTGGGAGATCCTCGTCGGTGCCGTGGAGGGTGCCGGCTCGGTCGACCAGCAGGCGATGTGCGACTACCTGATCGAGAACGGAGTCGACACCACCCTGAACGGGCACCTGACGTTCGACCCGGAGGTCAGCAACTTCTGGGAGACCAACGTGGGCATCAAGCAGATCCAGGACGGTGATTGGGTCATGGTCTGGCCCGAGGACAGGGCGGCGGCCGAGATTGTGCCGCCCGCCAACTGACGTGTTAGCCGGACAGCCCCACCGCCGGCAGGCAGGGGGGCCGCCGAGATGAACGTGGCGCAGGCACTGGCCACCGGCGCGTTGCTCGGTGGGATGTACGCCATGATGGCGGTGGGGCTGTCCGTCTCCTGGGGCATGCTGCGGATCATCAACCTCGCCCACTTCGGGATGATCCTGCTAGGCGCGTACCTCACGTTTCAGATCGCGACGTCGTGGGGGCTCGACCCGATCCTCACGGTCGTTATCACGGTGCCGCTGATGTTCGCGCTCGGCGCTGGCCTGCACTGGGTGTACGAGCGCACCGGGCTGGCCGAGTTCACCTCGCTGCTGGTGAGCTTCGGTGTGATGATCATCATCATCCAGGTCGTGCACAACGTCTGGTCCGCCGATTTCCGGCAGATGGGCCCGGTGGTGAACCCGTACGGGACCGAGTCGCTGTTCATCGGCTCGTTCGCGTTCCCGATGCCGCGCCTGATCGCGTTCGGCTTCGGGGCGGCGATGATCGTCGGTGGCTGGGTGCTGCTGCGGACCACGTTCGTGGGCCGTGCACTCCGGGCGTTCGCCGAGGACCGCGACATGGCCGCGGCGTACGGCATTGACCACCGCCGGCTCGGGATGCTGCTCGCCGGCGTCTCCGGCGCGACCGCGGCCGTCGGCGGAATGCTGTGGGCGCTGAGCTACACACTCGTCCCCGACGCGCCGTTCGAGTGGATAGGGATCGTGTTCGCGGTGGTGATCCTCGGGGGCATCGGGCAGGTGCTCGGCACGCTGGCGGCGGGCGTGCTGGTCGGCGCCCTCTACAGCGTGACCTCATTGCTGTGGGAGACCACCGCCTCGCTGCTGGTGGTGTTCATGGCGATCGTGCTCGCCCTGCTGCTCCGCCCGTACGGCCTGTTCGTCAAGGCGGTCGCCCGATGATCCGCCGCGGGCTCGCCGTCATGCTGCTGGTGCTGCTGGCGCTGGCAGCCCTCGCGGTGTTCCGGGAGCCGCTCGGGGTGTCGCTGTTCTACGTCACCCTGCTGGCGACACTGTTCTTCTGGGCCGCGCAGGCCACCAGTTGGAACATCCTGTCCGGCTACACCGGTTACTTCAGCTTCGGTCAGGGCGCCTTCGTGGGTGTGGGGGTATACACCACGGCCGTGCTGACGTCGCAGCACGGCTGGAGCTTCTACCTCACGCTCCCGGCGGCCGCGGTACTGTCCACGCTTGTGGCGCTGGGCATCGGAGCACTGGCGTTCCGGCTGGGCTCGTTCCGCGGCGCCACCTTCGCGCTGCTCACGCTCGCCGTGCCGTTCATCCTCGCGGCGGTGGCCCGGCTCAGCAGTGAGATCGACGGCGGCCAGGGAGTGCTCGTACCGGTCCCCGAGGTGCCGCAGCCGTTGGTGTTCCAGGAGTTCCTTTACCTGGTCACCCTCGTCATCGTGATGGCTTCGGTCGCCGCCGCCTACGCGATCCACCACTCCCGGTTCGGCTGGGCGCTGGCGGCCATCCGCGACAACGAGGACGTGGCCGAGGGCCTGGGGGTCCCGACGTTCCGCTGGAAGATGCTCGCCATCGCCGTGACCGGTGCGATCGGCGGTGTGGCGGGCAGCGCATGGGCCCTGCAGTACGGCTTCGTCCAGGTCGAGGTCGTCTTCGGCGTCATGATCCCGTTGCTCGTCATCGTGATGAGTGTGCTGGGAGGACGTGCCCACTGGCTCGGGCCGGTGCTCGGCGCCGCGGTGATCGTGCTGTTGCAGGACCGGCTCGCAGGCGGCGTCTTCGAGAGCTGGCGGCTGATCGTCTTCGGCGGTCTGCTTGCGGTTCTCGTGATCTTCGCCCCCGACGGGCTGTCGGCCCGGCTGCGCGCGCGTCCCCGCACCACACCCCTGGTCGGCGCGGGGGTCCTGGCCGTGCTCGTGCTGGCGGCGCCGGACCGCGAACTGCTCGACTGGATCGCCGCCGCGATGCTGGCCACCGCCGCCGTGGCGTTCTGGCCGGCCGGCTGGGTGCCGTCGCGGCTGCGGTCGACGTCGCCGGCGCCATCGACCGAGCGTGCGACGAGCACCGAACCCTCAGGGGCTGCGGAACCCGCGGGGGCTGCGGACGCCTCGCCGGCCGATGCCGAGCCCGCCGGCACCTCGCCGGTCGATGCTGAGC
>JBMCTR010000279.1:0-3554 GCA_048622955.1 Actinomycetota bacterium | reverse complement strand
CCGCCCAGGACGTGCAGGTGCAGGTGCGGGATGGCCTGGCCGCCCTTGGTGCCGACGTTGGTCGCGATCCGGTACCCGTCCGCCGTGCCCTCCTGCTCGGCGACGTGGCGCGCGACGCGGAAGCAGCGGGAGAGGAGGTCGGCGTCGTCGTCGGTCAACTGGTGCGCCGACGGGATGTGCCGCTCGGGGATCACCAGCAGGTGCACCGGCGCGCGGGGGTAGATGTCCCGGATCGCGATGATGTCGCCCTCGGTGGCGACCACGTCGGACGGCGCGTCCCCCGCCACGATCCGGCAGAACAGGCACTCGCTAGCCATGTCAGTCGTCTTCCTCCGTCCGCTGTGCGATCGGCTCGGCATCGGCCTGCGGCAGCATCCCAGCCCGGGCCACCGCCAGGCAAGTGGGTCCTTCACCAGGTGCGGAGCCCTGGTGAAGGACCCACTTGCGTGGTTTACGTGATCATTTGGCGCGGTTGACGGCGCCGACCACGGCGCGCAGGGATGCGGTCACGATGTTGGGGTCGATGCCGACGCCCCAGTAGACCTCGCCGTCGACCGCGCACTCGACGTAGGCCGCCGCCTTGGCGTCGGCGCCGGACGACATCGCGTGCTCGGCGTAGTCCAGCACGCGGACCTCGTACCCGATGCTGCCCAGGGCGTCGACGAACGCGTCGATCGGCCCGTCGCCGACGCCGGCGAGCAGCCGCCGCTCGCCGTCCACGTAGATGCCGACCTCGAGCACGTCGCGCTCGCCCTCCGCCGACGAGGTGTGCACCGAGTTCAGCGACAGCGGCCGGTCGCGCTCGAGGTACTCGGCGGTGAAGATGTCCCGCATCCGGGCCGGCTCCACCTCGCCGCCCTCGCTGTCGGTGAGCTCCTGGACGACGTGCGAGAACTCGATCTGCAGCCGCCGCGGCAGGTCGAGGTTGTGCTCGGCCTTCATCACGTAGGCGACGCCGCCCTTGCCGGACTGCGAGTTCACCCGGATCACCGCCTCGTAGGAGCGGCCGACGTCCTTCGGGTCGATCGGCAGGTACGGCACCTCCCAGCGGAAGTCGTCGACCGCGGTCCCGGCCTCCTTGGCGTCGCGCTCCAGCGCGTCGAGGCCCTTCTTGATCGCGTCCTGGTGGCTGCCGGAGAACGCGGTGTAGACCAGGTCACCGCCCCACGGGTGCCGCTCCGGCACCGGCAGCTGGTTGCAGTACTCGACGGTGCGGCGGATCGCGTCGATCTCGGTGAAGTCGATCTGCGGGTCGATGCCCTGGCTGAACAGGTTCATCCCGAGCGTGACGAGGCAGACGTTGCCGGTCCGCTCGCCGTTGCCGAACAGGCAGCCCTCGATCCGGTCGGCGCCGGCCAGCACGCCCAACTCGGCGGCGGCCACGGCCGTGCCGCGGTCGTTGTGCGGGTGCAGTGACAGCACCAGCGACTCCCGCCGGTTGAGGTTCCGGCTCATCCACTCGATCGAGTCGGCGTACACGTTGGGTGTCGCCATCTCGACCGTGGCGGGCAGGTTCACGATCATCTTGCGGTCCGGCGTCGGGTCCAGCACCTCGATCACGGCGTTGCAGATCTCGGCGGCGTAGTCCAACTCGGTGCCGGTGTAGGACTCCGGCGAGTACTGCCAGTAGATCTCGGTGTCGGGCGTGATCGCCTCCGCGTACTTGAGCGCGGTCCGCGCCCCGTTGGTGGCGATGTCGGTGATCCCGTCGCGGTCGAGGCCGAAGACCACCCTGCGCTGCAGGATCGACGTCGAGTTGTACAGGTGGACGATCGCCTGCCGGGCGCCGCGCAGCGACTCGAACGTCCGCTGGATCAGCTCGTCACGGCACTGCGTCAGCACCTGGATCACGACGTCGTCCGGGATCAGGTCCTCCTCGATGAGCTGCCGGACGAAGGAGAAGTCGGTCTGGCTGGCGGACGGGAACCCGACCTCGATCTGCTTGTAGCCCATCCGGACGAGCAGGTCGAACATCCGCCGCTTGCGGGCGGCGTCCATCGGGTCGATCAGTGCCTGGTTGCCGTCCCTGAGGTCGACGGCGCACCACTGCGGCGCCTGCTCGATCCGCCTGGTCGGCCAGGTGCGGTCGGGCAGGTCGACGGAGATCTGGTCGTGAAAGCTGCGGTACCGGTGGACCGGCATGCCGGACGCAGACTGCTCCGGCGGCCACGTGTGGGTCATGGTTCGGGTTGCTCCTCATCGGTTCGCGGACTCGCGACCGGCACGCGAAACTCACCGCGACGAGGGAGCCGGCCTATCGGCCCCCGTCGCGGCGGATAAGGAGCAGGCCCTGAACAGGGCGCGCGTGACGCCGCACGGTCGTGCAGCCTACACCGTCAGCTTCGCTGCCGACCACCCAGGGGGAGCGTGCCCAGCTCCTCGCGGACCGACCGGGGCACCGTCAGCGCCAGGACGACCAGCGCCGCCACCACGAACAGCGTGGTCACCGCGAGGGCGCCGGTGGTCGACCGGCCGAGCGGCCCGGCGGCCTCGACCGCAAGCTGGATGATCCCCAGCACCACGAGCAGCCCGGCCACGGCCAGGGCCACGACCCGTCCCTGCGCGGGACCCGCCCGCAGCGAGTTGCGGCCGACCAGCGCCGCCACGAACGCCAGCAGCGTGAGCACCAGCAACGTGATCGTCGTCCCGCGCCCTTCGTCGACGCTGACGATGACGAGCACCCAGAAGACCGCGGCAAGGCCCGTGACCAGGGCAGCCAGGCCAAGCGCGCCGGCCGCGGATCCGAGCCACAGTTGCGACGCGGGGACCGGGTGCAGAGCCGTCGACATGCCCGCGGCCACGACGGCGGCCGCGACGGCCAGCCAGAACAGCTCGCCCGGCCCGTCCGTGCGCATGCTCAGCACCTCGGGGAGCTCGCTGGCCTCGGACAGCCTCCAGAACGCGAGCACGAGCGCCACCGCTCCCAGCCCGACCGTGAGCACCCGCGAGACCGCGTCCCGCCGGAGCAGGCCGATGACCGGGACGGCGAGGACGGCCAGGAAGATCAACGGCTCGAGCACGGCGGCGGCGACGGCCGTCCACTCGGGGTCCGCTCCGACGTCGGAGAGCACGAAGACCAGCCGGACGACCGTCAGCGCCGCCACGAGCACACCCAGTGCCACGGTGATCAGCCGCCAGACCTGCGCCTGTACCGGTCCGTCGTCCAGCTCGCAGTCGCGGGACTGGGCAGCCAGCAGCACGCCCGCCAGGCCGAAGGCCACCCCCACACCGACACCGCCGGCGTTGGAGCCCTCCGACGCGATGTCGAGGATCACCGTGACGGCGACCACGACCAGGTACGGCACGACGGCCAGGCCGCGGGCGATCCGCAGGTCCGCGTTCTGCGTCCGCGCCGGCAGCACGTGCCCGCGCTTCAGGTACGGCAGCGTCAGCGCCGCCATCGCCAGCAGGGTCGCCAGCACCACGTGGAGCTTGTCCGCGGCCGTCTCCGTCGCGTCCCACGGCATGCTGAAGGTGGCGATCAGCAGCACGAGGGCGACGATGTCGCGCACGTAGTCGGCGAAGCCGATGTCGGCGAACGGGTTCGACGGCCG
>JBMCTR010000278.1:0-3579 GCA_048622955.1 Actinomycetota bacterium | reverse complement strand
CCGATGGCGCGCGGGCTGACGATGACGCCCAACAGGCCCGGCCCAACGTGGGCGCCGATGGCCGCCCCCACCTCACAGACGACCAACTCGACCAGCTCCGGAAGCCGCATCCGCAACTGGTCGGCCAGCTCCTCGGCACGCGCCGCGTTGGCGAGGTGGTGGACCGCGATGTCCACCGGTCCGGTGCCGGCGCTCGCCACCGCCAGGTCCTGCAGCCGCGCCACCGCCTTGGTGGCCGTGCGCACCTTCTCGAGCGGCTGGATCGAGCCCTTCTCGAGGTGCAGCAGCGGCTTGACCGCGAGCGCCGTCCCCAGGAAGGCCTGCGCCGCACCGATCCGGCCTCCGCGGCGCAGGTACTCCAGCGTGTCCACGTAGAACAGCGCCGACGTGCGCCGCGCCCGCTCCCGCGCCACGGCCGCCACCTCCGACAGCGGCGAGTGCCGGCCGGCCGCCTCGGCCGCCGCCAGGGTGGCGAAGCCCAGGCCCATGCCCAGCGTCTGCGAGTCCACCACCTCGACTGGGACGGGAGCGTCGCGCGCTGCCACCTGCGCAGTGTCCACCGTCCCCGACAGCTGGCCGGACAGGTGCACCGACACGATCGACGGGGCCCCGGCCAGCGCCGCCGCCTCGTAGGCCTCCAGGAACGCGCGCGGCGCCGGCTGCGACGTGGTGACCGGTGTGCGCTCGCGCAGGGCCGCCGCGATCTCGGCCGGGCCGATGTCGCATCCCTCCTTGAAGGTCTGCTCCCCCACCATCACCTGCTGCGGGACGACACGGATTCCCCGCTCGGCTGCCGCGCCGGAGTCCAGCGAGCAGGTCGAGTCGGTGACGACGGCGACGTCACGGGCCATCTCGGACCTCGTCCGCTCGCGGCCGTCAGCCCGGCACGACGTTGACCAGCTTGGGCGCCCGGACGATGACTTTGCGTACGTCGCGGCCGTTCAGCGCCCGCTGCACGGCCTGCGAGCCCAGCGCCAACTCGCGCAGCGTGTCCTCGTCCGCGGACGGCGAGACCTCGAGCCGGTCGCGCACCTTGCCGGCCACCTGCACCACGCAGGTCACCGTCTCCTCCACCAGCAGCGCCGGGTCCGCCTCGGGGAACGGCTCGAACGCCAGCGAGGTGTCGTGGCCCAGCCGCTGCCACATCTCCTCGGCGATGTGCGGCGCGACCGGGGAGATCATCAGCACCAGCGGCTCGACCGCCTCGCGGGGCGCGACGCCCAGCTTGGTCAGGTGGTTGTTCAGCTCGATCAGCCGGGCGATCGCGGTGTTGAACCGCAGCCCCTCCATGTCGCTGCGGACCGTTTCGATCGTGCGGTGCAGGATCCGGCGGGTCTCGTCGTCCGCCGGTTCGTCAGAGACCACGGTCGCCCCTGTGTCCTCGTCCACGACATTGCGCCACACCCGCTGCAGGAACCGGTGCGCCCCGATGACGGCCCGCGTCTCCCAGGGCTTGGAGGCCTCCAGGGGACCCATGTACATCTCGTACACCCGGAAGGTGTCCGCCCCGTAGTCCCGGTACATGTCGTCCGGGCTGACCACGTTCTTCAGGCTCTTGCCGATCTTGCCGTACTCCCGGTTCACCGGCTGGCCGCGCCAGGTGAAGACGTTGCGCTCCAGGTCCTCCTCCACCTCGGCGGCGGGGACGTACTGCCCGCGCGAGTCGGTGTAGGCGAACGCCTGGATGTACCCCTGGTTGAACAGCCGGTAGAACGGCTCCTCGCTGGAAACGTACCCCAGGTCGTACAGCACCTTGTGCCAGAACCGCGCGTACAGCAGGTGCAGCACGGCGTGCTCGACGCCGCCGACGTACAGGTCCACGCCGCCGACATCGCCGGGCTCGCGCGGGCCCATCCAGTAGCGCTCGTTCTCCGGCTCGACCAGCCGGTCCTCCACGATCGGATCGACGTAGCGCAGGTAGTACCAGCAGGAACCGGCCCAGTTCGGCATGGTGTTGGCGTCCCGGCGGTACCGCTTCGGCCCGTCGCCGAGGTCCAGTTCGACGTACACCCACTCCGGGACCCGGGCCAGCGGCGGCTCCGGCTCGGACGTCACGTCGCCGACCTCGAAGGTCTTCGGGGAGTAGTCCGGGACGTCGGGCAACTCCACCGGCAGCTGGTCGTCGGGCAGGGCGATCGGCAGGTCGTTCTCGTCGTAGATGATCGGGAACGGCTCGCCCCAGTACCGCTGGCGGCTGAACAGCCAGTCCCGCAGCCGGTACGTGACCGTGCCGGTCCCCAGCCCCTTCGACTCCAGCCAGCCGATGATCGCCGTCTTGGCGTCCTCGACGCCCAGCCCGTTCAGCGAGATCTCCTCGTTGGCCGAGTTGATCGCCGGGCCCTCGCCCAGGTACGCCTCGCCGGTCCAGCCGTCCGGCGGCTGCACGGTACGGACGATCGGCAGGTCGAACTTCTCGGCGTACTCCCAGTCCCGCTCGTCCTGGCCGGGGACGGCCATGATGGCGCCGGTGCCGTACTCCATCAGGACGTAGTCGGCCACGAACACCGGGATCCGCTCGCCGGTCGCCGGGTTGGTCGCGTACGAGCCGGTGAACACGCCGGTCTTCTCCCGGCCCTCGGTCTGCCGTTCGACCTGAGTCTTGCCGGCCGCCTGCTTCCGGTAGTCGGCGACCGCCTCCGCCGGCGTCGCGTACCCGCCGGTCCACGCGTCCTTCGCACCGTCCGGCCAGGACGCGGCGGTCAGCGGCTCGACGAACGGGTGCTCCGGGGCGAGGACCATGAACGTGGCGCCGAAGATGGTGTCCGGCCGGGTGGTGAAGACCTCCAGGTCGCCCGCGTCGGTCGGGAACGAGATCGTCGCGCCGGACGAGCGCCCGATCCAGTTCCGCTGCATGGCCTTGACCTTCTCCGGCCAGTCGATCCGGTCCAGGTCGTCGACCAGCCGGTCGGCGTACTTGGTGATGCGCATCATCCACTGGCGCAGGTTGCGCTGGAACACGGGGAAGTTGCCGCGCTCGCTGCGGCCCTCGGAGGTGACCTCCTCGTTCGCCAGCACGGTGCCCAGGCCCGGGCACCAGTTCACCGGCGCGTCGGAGATATACGCCAGCCGGTGGTCGTCGATGATCCGCCGGCGTTCCACCGCGTCCAGCTCCGACCACGGCCGGCCGTCCGGGGTCTCGCGCTCGCCGGAGGCGTAGGCGGCCTCCAGCTCGGAGATCGGCCGCGCCCTGCCGGCGTCCTCGTCGTACCAGGAGTTGAAGATCTGCAGGAAGATCCACTGCGTCCAGCGGACGTAGTCCGGGTCGATCGTCGCGAAGCTGCGCCGCGAGTCGTGGGCCAGGCCCAGCCGCCGCAGCTGACCCTTCATGGCGACGATGTTCTCCTCGGTGGTCGTGCGCGGGTGCTGACCGGTCTGCACCGCGTACTGCTCCGCCGGCAGCCCGAACGCGTCGAAGCCCATCGTGTGCAGCACGTTGCGCCGGCACATCCTGTTGAACCGGCCGTACACGTCGGTGCCGATGTAGCCCAGCGGGTGCCCGACATGCAGCCCCCTCCCGGACGGGTAGGGGAACATGTCCATGATGAACATCTTGGGCAGGCCCGCCGCCGGATGATCGGG
>JBMCTR010000277.1:0-3593 GCA_048622955.1 Actinomycetota bacterium | reverse complement strand
GGCAGGCCCGCGGGCCTGCCGCGGTAGGGCCGCGCCTGCCGAACGTGATCGAACCGGTTGTCAGCCGGCGAGGTAGCCCAGCAGGTCGGCCCGCGTCAGCACACCCACCGGCTGGCCGCCGTCCAGCACCAGGATCGCGTCGGTGATCTCCAGGGCCTTCACCGCGTCGTCCACCGGCGCACCGGCACCGACGCTGCGCAGCGGTGGCGACATGTGGTGTTCCACCGCGTCGGTGAACTGCGCCTGCCCGGTGAACAGCGCGTCGAGCACGTCGCGCTCCACGATCGCGCCGGCGACCTCGGCGGCCATCACCGGCGGCTCCGCGCGTACCACCGGCATCTGCGACACCCCGTACTCGCGCATGATCCCGACGGCCTCGGCGATGGTCTCGTTCGGGTGGGTGTGGACGAGCGCCGGCATCTCGCCGCTCTTGCGCCGCAGCACCTCCCCCACCGTCTCGCCGTCGGCCTGCTTGCTCAGGAACCCGTAGGAGGCCATCCACTCGTCATTGAAGATCTTCCCCAGGTACCCGCGCCCGCCGTCCGGCAGCAGCACGACCACGACGTCGTCCGGGCCGCACCGGGCGGCCACGCGCAACGCCGCCACGACCGCGAGCCCGCACGAGCCGCCGACCAGCAGCGCCTCTTCCCGCGCGAGCCGGCGGGTCATCAGGAACGAGTCCTTGTCGGAGACCGACTCGACGCTGTCGGCGATGTCCCGGTCGTAGGCCGTCGGCCAGAAGTCCTCGCCGACACCCTCGACGAGATACGGCCGCCCGCTGCCGCCCGAGTAGACCGAGCCCTCCGGGTCCGCGCCGATGATGCGCACCCGCCCGTCCGACACCTCCTTGAGGTACCGCCCGACACCGGTGATCGTCCCGCCCGTCCCGATGCCGGCGACGAAATGGGTGACGCCGCCGTCGGTCTGCCGCCAGATCTCCGGCCCCGTGGTCTCGTAGTGCGACAGCGGGTTGCCCGGATTGGAGTACTGGTCCGGCTTCCACGCCCCGTCGATCTCTCGCACGAGACGGTCGGAGACGCTGTAGTACGAGTCGGGGTGCTCCGGCGGGATCGCCGTCGGGCACACCACGACCTCGGCACCGTAGGCCTCCAGGACGTTTCGCTTGTCCTCGCTCACCTTGTCCGGGCAGACGAACACGCAGCGATAGCCCCTCTGCTGCGCCACGATCGCGAGCCCCACGCCGGTATTGCCGCTCGTCGGCTCGACGATGGTGCCGCCGGGCCGCAGGCTGCCGTCCTTCTCGCCCTGCTCCACCATGCGCAGCGCGATCCGGTCCTTCACCGAGCCGCCCGGGTTGAGGTACTCGACCTTCGCCAGCACCATCCCGGGCAGGCCGTCCGCGACCTTGCCGAGACGCACCAGCGGCGTGTCACCTATCAGGTCGGCAACGTTCTCGTAGTAGTCCACACCGAGGAGGCTACGGCTCGCGGACCGTTCTCGGCACCGGCCGCCCCCATTAGAGTCGAAGCATGAGTGGACTGGTGAGCGCCCGGCTCGCGCGCCGCGTCGCGCGAGCCGCCGTTTTCGGAGGCAGCGGCCTCGGAGCGCTCGGTGTCGGCACGTACGGGCTGCTGCGGCTCGAGGCATGGGTCGCCCGGCGGTCCATCGGCGACGTCGTCGACGGGGCGCCCGACGCCGACGGCATCTACGGTGCGTTTCCCGGCATGCCGCTGTCGTTCGTCGTCATCGGAGACTCCGTCGCGGCCGGCGTAGGAGCGGCCGACGCGGACGAGACCCCGGGAGCGCTGCTCGCCGCAGGTCTCGCGGAGCTCGCAGGGCGTCCGGTCCGGCTGACGACGCCGGCCCGGTCGGGTGCCCGGTCGACCGACCTCGCCCGGCAGGTCGACGCCGCGGTGGACGAGTCGCCGGACGCCGCATTGATCATCGTCGGGGGCAACGACGTGACCCACCAGGTGCGGCCGTCGGTGTCCGTGCGTTCGCTCGACGAGGCGATCCGCCGGCTGCAGGGCATCGGCTGCGCGGTCGTCGTGGGCACGTGTCCCGACCTCGGGACCGTGGAGCCGATCCCGCAACCGCTGCGGTGGCTGGCGCGACAGGTGAGCCGCCAGTTGGCGGCGGCCCAGATGGTCGCGACGATCGAGACCGGAGCGCGGGCGGTGTCCGTCGGAGCGATCCTCGGCCCGGAGTTCCGCGCCGCGCCGAGCGACATGTTCTCCCGCGACCGGTTCCACCCCTCGGCCGCGGGCTACGCGGCCGCCGCGGCGGCGATCCTGCCGTCCCTCGTCTCGGCCCTCGGGCTGTGGCCGGAGGACGAGGAGCCGCCCGACGCCTCGGAGGGAGACGGCGTCCTTCCGGTGGCCGTCGCGGCAGCCGCGGCCGTGGGGCACGGCGGCACCGAGGTCACCGGTGTGCAGGTGGCGGGCCACGACCGCGGCCCGCGCGGCAGGTGGGCTCTGATGCGCCGCCGGCGCGACACCGCGCTTCCCGAACCGGAACGGGAACCGTCCGGGTGAGTCCCGACGGTTGGGCTTGTTTTGCGGGCCGCGGTGAGGCAGTCTCGACTTACGGAGACCCTCGAGCCCACTGGAGGCCGACATGAGCCTGAACCATTCCGAGGAGACCCATCGCAACCTCGTTGCCCGGATCCCCAAGGTGACCGGTAAAGATCTTCAGGAGTGGTTTAAGGACTTAGAGGCGGGCCCAGCGTTCCTGCGGTTCGAGGACCGCGTGAAGTGGCTGCGTTCCGAGCACAACCTGTCGCACGGGCACGCCACCGCGATCGTGCACGAGCACGACCTGCGTCGCGCCGCGCGCGCCTTCGAGTAACCGTCCGGACGGATGTCTCTCGCGGGTGGCGGCTACTCCCCCTGCAGGATCGCGAGCAGCCGCAGCATCTCGATGTAGAGCCAGACCAGCGTCACGGTCAGGCCGAACGCCGCGGTCCACGCGTACTTCTCCGGGATGCCCGCCTGCACGCCCTTCTCGATGAAGTCGAAGTCGAGGATGAGGACGAGAGCCGCCAGCGCGATGGCGAACAGGCCGATCACGATGCCCAGCGTGCCGCTGCGGAACCCGAACATGCCGCCGCCCGCGCCGAACATCGTCGCGACGAAGTTGACCAGGACGAAGACCAGGTAGCCGCCGAGCGCGATCAGCACGCCCCGCCGGAACTTCGACGTCACGCGGATCCGGCCGCTCTTGAACAGCCACAGCGACACGGCGAACACGCCCATGGTGCCGAGCACGGCCTGCGGCACGATGTTCGCGTCCGGCGTGACGCTCTCGAGGATGAAGCTGATGCCGCCGAGGAACAGGCCCTCGAAGCCGGCGTAGGCCAGGATCAGCGCCGGGCTGGGCTCCCGCTTGAAGATGTTGACCAGCGCGAGCACCAGGCCGACGATCAGCCCCACCCAGGCCAGCTGCGGCATCTGCCACCCGACGACGGCGCCGGCCAGCAGGACGGCGAACATCATGCCGCCCTTGGTGACGACGTCGTCGTAGGTCATCCGACCGGTCTCACGCGGCCCGGCCGGCGGCGCCTGGTACATCTGCTCGAGCTGCTCGGCGCTCGGGGTCGGCGACTCGTACCTCGACCGCGGCTGCTCGAACGC
>JBMCTR010000276.1:0-3606 GCA_048622955.1 Actinomycetota bacterium | reverse complement strand
GACGTCGCCCCGGCAGCGTCCCCGGGAGCACGCGCCGGTGCGGACGGGCACGCTGGTCGCCGGCGCGGCGGCGATCGCGGTGCTAGCCGGCATGGTCGGCGCGGCGACGGCGTCAGTGATGGTGTCGGACGGCACCTTCGACCAGCAGCAGGCCGACGTCACCACCATCCTCGGCGCCGATCCGTCCACCGTCAGCGACCGGCCGCGCGACTCGATCGCCGGCGTGGCCGACACCGTTCTCGCCAGCGTGGTGTCGGTGGAGTCCGGCGACGGGGCGGCATCGGGGTTCGTGATCTCCGAGGACGGCTACATCCTGACCAACAACCACGTGGTGCGCGACTCGGACACCGTTGAGCTCACCTTCAACGACGGCACCGCGGAGTCCGCGGAGATCGTGGGCACGAGCCCCAGCTACGACCTCGCGGTGATGCGCGTCGACCGCGGCGACCTCTCACCGGTCGTGCTCGGCGACCCGTCGACGGTGGCCGTCGGCGACGCGGTGCTCGCGATCGGCAGCCCGCTGGGCCTGGACGGCACGGTGACCAGCGGGATCATCTCTGCGGTGGACCGGCCCGTGACGGCCGACGGCCGGGGCGGCAGGTCCTACATCAGCGCACTGCAGACCGACGCGGCCATCAACCCCGGCAACTCGGGCGGCCCGCTCGTCGACGCGGACGGGCGGGTCGTTGGCGTGAACACGGCGATCGCGACGCTCGGCATCACCGGGAACGCGGGCAACATCGGCCTCGGCTTCGCGATACCGATCGACCAGGCGCGCAGGACCGCGGAACAGATCATCGCCACCGGCGAGGCGGTCTACCCGGTGATCGGCGTGCGGCTCGATGCGAACTTCGGCGGGCGGGGCGCGAGGATCGCCGGGGACACCGACCAGGGGCCGGGTGTCGTGCCGGGCAGTCCCGCGGCGGACGCCGGGTTGCAGTCCGGCGACGTGATCGTGGCGCTCGACGGTCAAGCGGTCGCGTCGTCCGACGAGTTGGTCGTGCGGCTGCGGACGCGGCAACCTGGTGACGAGGTGACGTTACGCTTCGAGCGGGACGGCACCGAGCGTGAAGCCACGCTGACCCTCGACGAGCGGGTCGGCTAGCCGAGACCGTAGCCTGGCGTACAGCGGCGGGCCGCGGAGGACGAGGAGGCGCGGTGTTCGGAATCGAGTTCGTAGAGATCGCGATCATTCTGATCGTCGCGCTGCTCGTGTTCGGGCCGGAGCGGCTGCCGGAGATGGCCAAGCAGGCGGCGTCATTCGTCCGCGACCTGCGCCGGATGGTCGCCAACGCGCGCCGTGACGTCCACGTCAGCGCCAGCGACCTGGGAATCGACGAGGAGGACCTGCGCACGCTGCGCGAGCTGCGCAACCCGCGGACGTTCGTCCGCGACAAGGTCCTCGACGGCGTGGACCTGCAGGACCTGGGCCTCGACGACGGCGAAGGGAGTGGCGCCGGCAGCGGCACGGCGCGCCGGGACGATTCGTCCCGCCGCAACGGCGCGGCTGCGCGCGACGGGGCGGCACGACGGGGCGGGGCGGCCAGCGGCACCGGTGCGCGCCGCTCGGAGAAGCCGGCGGCGGACCTGCCCTACGACCCGGAGGCCACCTGACCCGGCCGGTCAGCCTGCGGTGGGCGTCAGGTCCAGCGAGCGCCCGGCCAGGCCGCGCTGCCGGTGCGACAGCGACGTCGCCACCGCGCGCAACGCGACCGACGCCGGCGCATCTGGTTCGGAGATCACGAACGGAAGCCCGGCGTCGCCGCTGACCCGCATCCGCTCGTCCAGCGGGATGTCACCGAGCAGCGGCACCTCGGCTCCCAGCCGGCGGCTCAGCCCGGAGGCGACCTGCGCCCCGCCGCCGCTGCCGAAGATCTCCAACCGGTGCTCGGGGCCGCAGTGCGGGCACGGCAGGAACGACATGTTCTCGATGACGCCGGCGACCTGCTGGTGGGTCTGCAGTGCGATCAGCCCGGCCCGTTCGGCCACCTCGGAGGCGGCGAGCTGGGGTGTCGTCACGACGAGGATCTCGGCGGACGGCAGCAGCTGAGCCAGCGAGATCGCGACATCGCCGGTGCCGGGGGGCAGGTCGAGCAGCAGCACGTCGAGGTCGCCCCAGAACACGTCGGACAGGAACTGCTGCAGTGCCCGGTGGAGCATCGGGCCGCGCCACGCCACCGGTGCGTCGCGGTCGGGCTTGAACATCTCGGTGGAGATCACCTTCACCCCGTGCGCGGGCACCGGCATGATCATCTGTTCCACGATCGTGGGGTGGCTGCCCTCGACGCCGAGCATGCGCGGAGCCGAGTGGCCGTAGATGTCCGCGTCCAGCAGCCCGACCCGGACGCCGTCGTGCGCCATCGCCGCGGCGATGTTGGCCGTGACGGACGACTTGCCGACGCCGCCCTTGCCCGACGCGACGGCGAACACCCTGGTCAGAGAGTCCGGCTTGGCGAACGGGATCTCCCGTTCGGGGCGCCCGCCGCGCAGCTTCTCCTTGAGGGCCGCGCGCTGCTCGTCGGACATCACGTCGAGCCCGACGTCCACCGCCGTGACACCGTCGAGATCGGCGACAACGGACTTGACGTCGCGGATTATCGTGTCTTTGAGTGGGCAGCCGGACACCGTGAGAAAGACCTCGACCCGTACCTGTCCGTCTCCGTCGACATCCACGGACTTGACCATGTCGAGATCCGTGATCGGCCGCTTGATCTCGGGGTCGCTGACCCGCTGCAGAGCGGTCATTACCTGCTCGGTGGTTGGGGTCGTGCTCATATCTCGATGCTACGTGTCCGGCGGCCCGCGTCTACGAACGGGCGAACTGGAGGCCGAGGCGCCAAGCGAGCGCATCACGGCCGAGCAACTCGAGGTGTGGCGGACCTTCGTGCGGGCGCTCAACCGCGTCATCAGGCGGTTGGAGGAGGACCTGCAGAGCAAGCACCACATGCCGCTGGCGTGGTACGAGGTACTGGCCCGGCTGGTGGAGGCCGACCGGCACCGGCTGCGCATGACCGAGCTTGCCGACCTGGTCATGCTCTCGCCGAGCGGGCTCACCCGGCTGATCGACCGGCTCGTCAGCGAGGGCCTCGTCCGGCGGGAGCATGCCGAGCAGGACGGCCGTGGGCTCTACGCGGTGCTGACGGACGCCGGGTACCAGCGGGTGCGCGAAGCCTCCGGAACCCACCTGCGCGGGATCCGGGAGTACGTGATCTCCCGCTTCAGCGACAAGGAGCTGGCCACCGTCGCGGCCTACCTCAGCCGCCTCGAGGAGTAGCTGTAGCCACCCACTGCGGCTGCAAAGAGCTTCCGTGTTGCTGCCCTGCCCGCGAAGAGCTTCCTCGTTGTCGATGTCAGCCCCAGAGCGGGCGGAACGTGCCGAGGACGAGGCTGGCGGCGACGCCGGCGGCGAGCAGCACCACGGCCCCGCAGACCAGCGCGACGTCCGAGCGGCGGACGAGTTGCGGACGCGCCACCGTCCGCGGGCCCGTCGCGTCGAAGCCGCGTGCGTCCATCGCGACGGCAAGCCGGGTGCCCCGGCGTACGGCGCCCACCAGCAGCGTGAAGGCCACGCCGGCGAACAGCCGCGCCTGCGCGACGGGGTTCCGG
>JBMCTR010000275.1:0-3611 GCA_048622955.1 Actinomycetota bacterium | reverse complement strand
CGGCCGCTGCGGCCGCCCCTGGAGTCGCCGTCGACACCCTGTTCGCGCAGGCAGGCGTGGTGCGCGCCGACAACCTCGGCGAGCTGATCGACGCCGCGCGGATCCTCACCAGCCAGCCCCTCCCGGCCGGCAACCGGCTCGCCGTGGTCGGCAACGCCGGCGGTGCCAACGTGCTCGCCGCGGACGCCGCCGAGACCCACGGGTTGCGGGTACCGCCGACCGTCGGCGGACTCGACAACCCGCAAGACCTCGGCGCCGGTGCCACCCCGGAGGGCCTCGCCGAGCGGCTCTCCGCGTTCGCCGACAGCGGTGAGGTGGACGCCGCGCTGGTCATCGTCGCGACCACCCGGACGAACGACCCGACGGCGCTCCGGCAGGCCATCGGCGCGACCGCCGACGCCCATCCGGACCTGCCGCTCGCCACCGTCACCCTCGGTCCGAGCGAGGCGGCAGCGCTCGGCGAGCGCAGGACACCGGTCTACGACCTGCCCGAACGGGCCGTCCGGGCACTCGGGCACGCCGTCCGCTACGCCGAATGGCGCCGGCAGCCACTGGGCTCGCGTCCCGACCTGCCCGGGGTCGACACGGCAACGGCCAGAGAGGCGGTGCGGCGGGCCCTTGCGGGAGGTGAGGGGTGGCAGCCGTACGAGCACGCCTCGCCGATCCTCTCCGCCTACGGTCTCCCGCTGCTGGCAACCCGCACCACCGCCAGCGGGGAGGAAGCCGCTGACGCGGCCGACGAGCTCGGCTACCCGGTCGTGCTCAAGGCCGCCGATCCGCAGGTGGTGCACAAGAGCGACGTCGGGGCGGTGCAACTCGACCTCGCCGATGCGGCGGCGGTGAAGAACGCCTACCACGCCATCGCGGAGGCACTCGACCAGGCCGCGCCGGCCGTGCTCGTCCAGCCGATGGCGCAAGGCACGGTCGAACTGGTCGCCGGCATCGTCCATGACCCGCTGTTCGGTTCGCTGGTGATGGTCGGCCTCGGCGGTGTCCACACCGACCTGCTCGGCGACCGTGCCTTCCGGCTGGTGCCGTTGACCGACCTGGACGCGGGACGCATGTGGCGCTCCCTGCGGTCGGCGCCTTTGCTGACCGGCTATCGCAATCTCCCGCCGGCGGACACCGACGCGGTCGAGGATCTCCTGCTGCGCGTCGGCCGGCTGGCCGAGGAGTTGCCCGAGGTGGCGGAGCTGGACCTCAACCCGGTTCTCGCCGGGCCGGACGGCGCCGTGGTGGTGGACGCCAAGCTGCGCCTGGCAGCGGCCGGCGAGGAGCCGGACGCCTCTCTGCGCCGGCTGCGCTAGAGGTCCGATGAGCTGCGCCGGTTGCGCTAGCGAGCCCGATGAGTAGCGCGGTCCCGCTTGTCGCCGTAGGACCAACGTCATCGCCGAAGCGGCCCGTCGCCCCTGGCGGGTGCCACCGTCCAGGCGGTGAGATCGACATAGGCGTCCTTTAGAGGAGGTTCTCGATGCCGAACCAGACGACCGGCCCCAAGTACGTCTACGCCTTCGCCGAGGGCAACAAGGATCTCAAGGACCTGCTGGGCGGCAAGGGAGCCAACCTGGCCGAGATGACGAACCTGGGACTGCCCGTCCCACCGGGGTTCACCATCACCACGGAGGCGTGCCGCGTCTACCTCCGCGAGGGCTACGAGCCCGCGGAACTGCGGGCGGAGGTGGACGCCCACCTCGCGGAGCTGGAGAAGGCGCGCGGCAAGGGCCTCGGTTCGTCCGAGGATCCGCTGCTGGTCTCGGTCCGGTCCGGGGCGAAGTTCTCGATGCCGGGGATGATGGACACTGTCCTCGACCTCGGCCTCAACGACGAGTCGGTCGAGGGTCTGGCCCGGCAGACCGCCGACGAGCGGGACGCCTGGGACTCCTACCGCCGGCTCGTCCAGATGTTCGGCAAGACCGTGCTCGGCATCGACGGCGCGCGCTTCGACGAGGCGTTCGACGCGATGAAGAAGGACCGCGGCGCCGCGAGCGACCTCGACCTCGACACCTCCGACTTGAAGGTGCTGGTCGGGACCTACCAGGACATCATCCGGCAGGAGACCGGACGATCGTTCCCACAGGACCCGCGGGAACAGCTCGAACTGGCGATCCGCGCGGTCTTCGACTCGTGGAACACGCCGCGCGCCCGGGTGTACCGCCGCCAGGAGCGCATCCCCGAGGACCTCGGCACGGCGGTCAACGTGATGGCCATGGTCTACGGCAACCTCGGCTCCGATTCGGGTACCGGCGTCGCCTTCACCCGCGACCCGGCCACCGGCAAGCCCGGCGTGTACGGCGACTACCTCCAGCACGCCCAGGGCGAGGACGTGGTCGCCGGCATCCGCAACACGATGCAGCTGCAGGACCTGGAGCAGATCGACAAGCGCTCCTACGACGAGTTGCTGGAGATCATGGCGACGCTGGAGAACCACTACCGCGACCTGTGCGACATCGAGTTCACGATCGAGCGCGGCAAGCTGTGGATGCTGCAGACGCGGGTGGGCAAGCGGACGGCCGCCGCCGCGTTCCGGATCGCGGTCGCCCTGGTCGACGAGGGCATCATCGATCTCGACGAGGCGCTGTACCGGGTCAACGGCGCACAACTCGCTCAGCTCATGTTTCCCCGGTTCGGTGAGGACTCTTCCGCGCGCGCCATGGCCACCGGCGTACCGGCCTCCCCGGGGGCGGCGGTCGGCAAGGCGGTGTTCGACTCCGCGCGAGCCGCCGAGATCGGCGCGACGGGAGAGAAGGTGATCCTGGTCCGTCGCGAGACCACGCCCGACGACCTGCCGGGGATGATCGCCGCGGAGGGCATCCTCACCAGCCGCGGGGGCAAGACCTCGCACGCCGCCGTCGTCGCGCGGGGCATGGGAAAGACCTGCGTTGTCGGCGCTGACGCCGTCGCGATCGAGCTGGACAAGCGCCGGTTCACGCTCCCCGGCGGAGTCGTGGTGAACGACGGCGACGTCATCTCCATCGACGGGACGTCCGGCGCCGTCTACCCCGGCGAAGTGCCCGTCGTTCCGTCGCCGGTCATGGAGTACTTCCAGGGCACGCTCGACCCGTCCGACGAGCTGACCGACGACCTCGTCGCGGCCGTGCACCGGCTGATGGCACACGCCGACGACCGGCGGCGGCTGGGCGTGCGCGCCAACGCCGACACCGGCAAAGACGCGGCCCGCGCCCGTCAGTTCGGCGCCCAGGGCATTGGGTTGAGCCGCACCGAGCACATGTTCCTCGGCGAGCGCCGCAGCTATGTCGAACAGCTCGTCCTGGCCGAGACCGAGGACGAGCGGGACAAGGCGCTCGCCGCGCTGTTGCCGCTGCAACGGGACGACTTCATCGACATCCTGGAGGCGATGGACGGACTGCCGGTCATCGTCCGGCTGCTCGACCCGCCGCTGCACGAGTTCCTTCCCGACCTGACCGACCTGTCGGTCCGGGTCGCCCTGGCCGAGGAGCGCAACGAGCCGCACGACGAGGATCTCCAGTTGCTCCACGCGGTGCGCCGGCTGCACGAGCAGAACCCGATGCTCGGCCTGCGGGGCGTCCGGCTCGGTGTCGTCGTCCCCGGCCTCGTCGCCATGCAGGTGCGGGCGATGGCCGAGGCGGCCG
>JBMCTR010000274.1:0-3611 GCA_048622955.1 Actinomycetota bacterium | reverse complement strand
GTGGCCAACCAGATCGCCGACGCCGAGGCGAGCAGCCCGCGGCGGCACGGCTGGGTCCCGGCCACCCACCTGTGGTACGTGGACGGCCCCGTCTTCCTCGGCCGGTTGTCCATCCGGCACCGGCTGACGCCGTGGCTGCACGACTACGGCGGCCACATCGGCTACGACGTCCGGCCGTCGGCGCGGGGCAACGGGCACGCCACCGCCATGCTGCGCGAGGCGTTGCCCTGGTGCCGGGCGATCGGCATCGACCCGGTGCTGGTGACCTGCGACACCGACAACGTGGCCTCCCGGCGGGTGATCGAGAATGCCGGCGGCCTGTTCGAGGACAAGCGCGACGACAAGCTCCGCTATTGGATACCCGCCTGCCGAACGTGATCGAACCGCCTACCGCGTGACGAGCCGGTCGGCACGGGAGTAGACGTTCATGCTGGCCCCGCGCACGAAGCCGAACAGGGTCACCCCGCACTCCTCGGCCAGGTCGACCGCAAGGCTGGACGGCGCCGAGATGGCGGCCAGCGCCGGGATGCCCGCCCGCGCCGCCTTGTGCACCAATTCGAACGACGCGCGCCCGCTCACCTGCAGCACGTGACCGGCGAGCGGCAGCCGGCCGTCCCGCAGCGCCGCCCCGACCACCTTGTCCACCGCGTTGTGCCGCCCGACGTCCTCCCGGACGTAGACCGGGTCGCCCGCCGCGGTGAACACGCCCGCCGCGTGCAGCCCGCCCGTCCGGGCGAACGCGCGCTGCTGCTCCCGCAACCGGTCGGGCAGCTCCGCCACGACGGAGGCGTCGAACCGTACGGGGTCTTCCGCGACCGGCCACACCAACCCGTCCCGCGCCTCGACCACACTGTCGGCGCCGCACACCCCGCACGCGCTGGTGGTCGCGAACGCGCGGGGAGCCGGCGGCGCGACCCCCGGCGCCAGCGCCGCCTCGACGGTGTTGTCCTCGTCGGGGCACAGCCGCATGCCCGTGATCTCCGACTTGTCGGCGACGGCGCCCTCGCTGACCAGCCACCCCGCGACGAGATCGAAGTCGTCTCCCGGGGTGCGCATGGTCAGGGTGGTCGCCGCCGTGCCGACGCGCACCACCAGCGGCTCCTCGACGGCCAGCGTGTCGGGGCGTTCCGCCCTCCGCCCGTCCCTGAGCCGCACCACCGGGCGGCGTGCCGTCACCAGGCCCATGGCGACAGTGTCCCCCATGCGGGCGCGGCCGAACATCCCGGAACTCGTGATCCGATCTCGCCTCGGCACACGCGGCGCGCGGGAGTACCGTCTGGGTATGGCGGACGAGGACGTGCGGACGACCAAGCCCCAGAGCTCGGCTGCCGGGATTCCCGGCGTGGTTCACGGGCTGGCCGATGTGCTTGAACAGTCGGGCGTCCGGCGCGGCGTCCGGACCCTCCGGCTGGTCAACCAGCACAACGGCTTCGACTGTCCGGGCTGTGCCTGGCCCGAGCCCGGCAAGCCGCACCTGGCGGAGTTCTGCGAGAACGGCGCGAAGGCGGTCGCCGAGGAGGCCACGGTTCGCAGGGTGGACCGCGAGTTCTTCGCGGCGCATCCGATCAGCGACCTGGCGGCCCGCAGCGACCACTGGCTCGGCCAGCAGGGCCGGCTCGCGGAGCCGGTGCTGCGCGACGAGGGCGACGACCACTACCGCCCGGTGAGCTGGGACGCCGCGCTGGACATCATCGCGGGCGAGCTCGCGGCGATGGACACGCCCGACCAGGCGGCGTTCTACACGTCCGGCCGGACCAGCAACGAGGCCGCGTTCTGCTACCAGCTGTTCGCCCGGAAGCTGGGAACGAACAACCTGCCGGACTGCTCGAACATGTGCCACGAGTCGTCCGGTGCCGCCCTGTCGGAAACGCTGGGCGTCGGCAAGGGAAGCGTCACGCTCGCGGACATCACCGATCACGCCGACCTGATCGTCATCGTCGGCCAGAACCCGGGGACGAACCACCCGCGGATGCTGTCGGCTCTCGAGCAGGCCAAGGACCGCGGCGCCCGGATCGCCGCCATCAACCCACTCCCCGAGGCGGGCCTGATGGCGTTCAAGAATCCGCAGCGGGTGCGCGGCGTCGTCGGCCGGGGCACCGCGCTGGCCGACCGGTTCCTCCAGCTCAAGGTCGGCGGCGACCTGGCCTTCTTCCAGGCGGTGAACCGCTTGCTGGTGGAGGCGGACGAGCGGACGGGCGGCGTGCTCGACCACGCCTTCATCGACTCGCACACCACCGGCTTCGACGAGGCTGCCGAGGTCTGGCTCAAGCTGGACTGGGCGGACGTGGACGCCGCCACCGGCGTGCCGCGCGACCAGATCGAGGGCTTCGTCGACGACGTGCGGCGGGCCCCCAGCGTGGTCGTGTGCTGGGCGATGGGCCTCACCCAGCACAAGCAGTCGGTGCCGACCATCCGGGAAATCGTGAACTTCCTGCTGCTGCGGGGCAACGTCGGGCGCCCCGGCGCCGGCGCCTGCCCCGTCCGCGGGCACAGCAACGTGCAGGGCGACCGGACGATGGGCATCTGGGAGAAGCCCGGCGCGGCGTTCCTCGACGCCCTCGGTGCCGAGTTCGGCTTCGACCCGCCGCGGGAGCACGGCTACGACACCGTGGACACCATCCGGGCGATGCGGGACGGCAGGATCCGGGTCTTCATGGCCGTCGGCGGCAACTTCGCGGCCGCGACGCCGGACAGCGCGGTGACGGCCGCGGCGCTGCGCACCGTCCCTCTCACCGTGCACGTGTCGACCAAGCTGAACCGGTCCCACGTCGTGCCCGGGCGGCGGTCGCTGATCCTGCCGTGCCTAGGCCGGACCGAGGCGGACACCACGGGCGGCCGCGAGCAGTTCGTGACCGTCGAGGACTCGATGAGCGTGGTGCACGCGTCCCGGGGGACGCTCGAGCCGGCGTCCGGCATGCTGCGCAGCGAGGTGTCGATCATCTGCGACTTGGCCCGTCGCGTCCTGGGCGGTGACGACCCCACCCCGTGGGAGGAGTTCGCCGCGGACTACGCGGCCATCCGGGACCGGGTCTCCCGCGTCGTGCCGGGGTTCGACGACTTCGAGACCAAGGTGAGCAGGCCCGGCGGGTTCGTGCTGCCGCACCCGCCGCGGGACTCGCGCAGCTTCCCGACCGCGAGCGGGAAGGCGGGGTTCACCGTCAACCCGCTCGAGGTCATCCGGGTGCCCGACGGCCGGCTGCTGCTGCAGACGGTGCGTTCGCACGACCAGTTCAACACCACGGTCTACGGGATGCACGACCGGTACCGCGGCGTGCACGGCGGGCGGTACGTGGTGTTCGTCCACCCGGACGACCTTGCCGAGCGCGACCTCGCCGACGGTGCCATGGTCGACCTGATCAGCGAGTGGGCGGACGGCGAGCGGCGGGCAACCGGTTTCCGGGCGGTCGCGTACCCGACCGCGCGCGGCTGCGCGGCCGCGTACTTCCCGGAGACCAACGTGCTCGTGCCGCTCGACCACACCGCAGAGGTCAGCGGCACCCCGGCCTCCAAGTCGCTGATCGTCCGCCTGGAGCCCGCCGCAACGGCAGCCGCCGCCCATTGATCACGTAAACGACCCGAATGGGTCCTTGACCAGGCCAATTGGCCTGGTC
>JBMCTR010000273.1:0-3624 GCA_048622955.1 Actinomycetota bacterium | reverse complement strand
GGCCAATTGGCCTGGTCAAGGACACAACCGGGTGGGTTAGGGGAGCTGCGCGGCCGCAGCCCGGCCGAGGGCGGTGCGGGAATCTCCGGACGCCTCGACGAGGGTGCACAGGGCGTTCACCCCGCGCAGTTGGTCGATGGTGTTGACCGGCGAGGAAAGCAACGCGGGGCTTCCGACAACGACGGCGAGCGACCGCGCCCGCGACACCGCGACGTTCAGCCGGTTGCGGTTGGCGACGAAGTCCACGCCGCGCGGCGCGTCCGCCGCCGACGACGTGGTCAGCGACACGATCACCACGGGCGCCTGCTGGCCCTGGAACTTGTCGACCGTCCCGACCCTGGCACTGCCGTCGAGCCGGCGCAGCAGGTGGGAGACCTGCACGTTGTACGGCGCGACGACCAGGATGTCCTCCGGCCCCAGCGGGCGGGTCGCACCCTCGGCGTCGGTCCACGGCCGTCCCGCCAGCGCGTCGACGAGCGAGCCGACGGCGGCGATCTCCTCCGGCGAGTAGACCGAGCGCCCGGTGTGCGGCACCGGATGCCAGCGCAGCCCCGCGCCGGACAGCGCGCCCCTGCCGCCGACCACCTGCCTCTCGAGGCCCGGCCGGGAGTGCAACCGGCCGTCGTACGACAGCCGGGACACCGGCTCGCAGACGGCGGGGTGCATCCGGTGGGTCGTGTCCAGGAACAGGCCGCGGTCGGGCGGGATCGTGTCGTGGAGAGCGAGGACATGCTCCAGAGCGGAGGCGTCGGCCCCCTCGGGATGCACGCCCTGCGCCGGCTGCGGCAGCTGTTGCGGATCGCCGAGCAGTACGACAGCGCCGGCCGCCGACCCCGCTGCGACCGCGTTCGCGAGCGAGAGTTGTCCAGCCTCGTCGACGACGAGCACGTCCACCTCGACCCCGTCCCGCGCGAACAGCCACGCCGTGCCCGCGACCACGTTGGCGCCGCCGGCGAGAGCATCTTCCACCACTGCGTTGTCGGAGGTCACAGCCACTCGCGGCTCGCCGCTGCCGGCCTGCTCGTCGCACTTCTGGACGGCGTTCACGATGCGCTCACCGTCGGCCGCCATGACCTCGTCCAGCAGGTTGGTGATGGCCCGGTGGCTCGGCCCGCAGATTCCCACCGTCCGCCCGGAGCGGACCAGTTCGACGACCGCGCGCGCCCCCGCGTACGTCTTGCCGGCCCCGGGCGGGCCCTGCACCGGAAGGGCGCCGGACAGTTCCACGGCGACGCGCGCCAGCGCGGCCGCGCCACTCTCGCCCTCGACCCGCAGCTGCGAGTCGCCCGGCCGGCGAGGCGGCACCCCGAGCAACAGATCACGGACGCCGCGATACGGCCCTGTCGCGTCGGTGCCGTGGTCGGCGACCCATTGCCCGACGCGCAGCAGCGCCGCGGCGAGCCCCGACGTGTCCACGGGCGACGACGGCAGCAGGCCGGTCGGGTGGGGCAGCTCATTGCGCATCGCCCGCTTGAGCTCCGCCCAGCCGCGCTCCACGTCGAGGTTCACCAGCGTGCTGCTGCCGGTCGCCGGGCAGGCGTGGTCCACCCGGTCGCCGACCCGCAGCCGGCATTCCTGCGGCGGGACGTCGTACCGCCATATGCCGGACTGCTTCTCCGTGCGGACGAGCCGGGGCGCGGTCAGCCCGCCGAGCACGGCCGGGTCGTCCTCCAGCTCTTCGGCCGACAACTCGCGGACCCGGAAGTACTCCCACCACTCGGCCCGGTGCTCGCGGCGGTGCCACTGCAGCAGGTCGGCCAGCAGCGCCCGCGCCCGCTGCCCGGCTGTGCGTTCGGCGGGGTCGTCGGGCACGTCGGCGGTGAGGGCGTCGGCGACCGCCACTACGGGCGGGTCGGTGGGCCGCTGTTGCTCCTCGGGCCCGGCGAGGCCACCCGGCCGTGGGACCTCGTGCCCGCCGGCGAGCAGGTCGGCGCGGCGCGCCTCCAGCCAGTCCCGCAGCCGGCGGGTGCTGACGCAGTCGTCGCGGTTGTACCCCTCGATCGCGTCGAGCACCGACGGATCGCCCGAGGCGCGCCACTGCTCGTACTCGACGATGCTCGACGCGGCGTCCTTGACGCTCGCACCGGCCCGCGCACCTGGATCGTAGAGCCGCTCGAGCGCCTTGATGGAGTACGACTCGGTGCCCACCCGCAGCCCCTGCCGGACGACCGTGTAGAGGTCGACGAGCCGCTCGCCCCGCAGCAGGGCGTCGACGTCGTCGACCCGGGAGCCGTACCGCTGGGACAGCGTCTTGAGCCGGCTGGGCTCGTACGCCGCGTAGTGGTACACGTGCATGCCGGGGTGGCGCTTCCAGACGTCCATGATGTGGTCGACGACCTGCTCATACGCCAACTTCTCGGCGGGTACGTCGTGCGCCCACCACGCGGTGAACCGGTCGTCGGCATCGGACACGCCCCACAGGTACTCGAGGCCCTGCGCGCCGTAGAACGGGTCGCCCTCGAGGTCGAGGAACAGGTCGCCGTCGTCGGGCTCGGGCAGCAGCGCCAGCCCGCGGCCGGGCTCGACGGGGAGCACCGGCTCGTACGGCGGCACGTCCCGCCCGCGCGCCGCGACCTGCAGCCGAGCCTGGGCGGCGAGCCGCCGCTTGGCGGCGTCGCCGATCGATCGGACGCCGGCGAGGGCGGACCCGGCTTCGGCAAGCCCGGTGACGGTCGCGATGCCGGCATCGCGGAGGTGCTGGCGCTGGTCGCGGCGGAGGAACGCGACGAGGACGAGATCGTCGTCGGATGCCCACCGCTGCCGGCAGTGCTCCGCCCACGGGCAGACGTCGCAGTGCGGCACCCGGACCGGGTACGTGGCCGGCGGGTCGGCGAGCCACGCCTCGAAGTCGGACATCGCCCGGCGCACGTACGCGGCGACCTCCGCGTACAGGACGCTGACCGGCTCCCTCGTGCCCAGGATGACGGTCAGCCGCTGCGGCGGGACTCCCTGCAACCGCTCGAGCCCGCGGGCATACGCGCCCATCTGCAGCACGGCACCCACCGCCAGGTGCCGGGCGAGCTTGGTGTCGGCGACGTCGTACGACCAACCGCCGAGGTCACTCGGCACGTCGTCGTTGCGGACGAGGAAGTCCGCGTGGCCGCGCCAGCGCCCGTCGGCGAAGGTGGCCTGGTAGATGCGGTCGGCGCCGTCCCTCATCGCCTGCAGGGTGAGCCGCTGCCCGTCGGCGGGGTCGGGCGTCCGGGGGATCTCGACGACGCGGTGGACTCGTCGCAGCTCCTCGAGCACGGCCCGCTCGTGTGCCTCCCCGAGGTGGCGGATGACCTCGGCGTTGGGATCGCCGCCCGCCGGCTCGGCGCGCCGCGCGAGAGCCCGCTCGCGCTCGAGGGTGCTGAGGTGGTGGCAGGAGAGGTGGCCGACCAGGTCGGACGGGCTGAGGATGAGCTGCTGCTGGTCGAGGTACATCCGGCGCCTCCCTCGGCTACTGCACCGATCATGCCTGACGGCTGTGACAGCACCCTGCGCGTTGCGGACGAGGACGGGTTCGCGTGTCGGCCGCTACTGACCGGCCCTCAGCGGTGCCGCCACCACAGGGTGAACCGCGTCACCGGCAGGAAGCCCATCCGGACGAACCCGGGCCGCGACATGTCGCTGGTGAACGCG
>JBMCTR010000272.1:0-3624 GCA_048622955.1 Actinomycetota bacterium | reverse complement strand
ATCATCGGCTCGTCTGCGGCACCGAGGACAACGGCGACGAGACGCCTTCGCCGTCCTCAACCTCAACCACAACGCCGACGCCGACCGCGACCTCGACGGCGACGCCTGAGCCGGTGCCGACGCACATGCCGGCCGGCGGCCGGGGCTCGGTGGCCCGGAGCCCTGCCGGCGTGGTCGGAATACTCGCCTCGGCGACCGCGCTCGTGGCCGGAGCCGGTGTGCTGGTGCGCCGGCGCTTCATTGCGGGCCCGTAGCCGCGCTGGGCAGATCGGCACAGCCGATCGGTCTATGGCTAGCCTCGGTGGTGATGCATGGGTACGGCGACGCGGACCGGGAGCGGTGGGCCCCTGAGCCGCCGAAGGGTTCGACCCGGACCCCGTTCGAGCGCGACCGGGCCCGCATCGTGCACTCGGCGTCGCTGCGCCGGCTGGCTGCGAAGACGCAGGTCGTCGCTCCGGGGACGGACGACTTCGTCCGAACCCGGCTCACCCACACGCTCGAGGTGGCGCAGGTCGGGCGCGAGCTCGGCAAGAAGCTCGGCTGCGACCCCGACGTGGTGGACACCGCGTGCCTCGCCCACGACCTCGGACACCCGCCGTTCGGGCACAACGGCGAGGTGGCGCTGGACGAGGTGGCCGCCGAGATCGGCGGGTTCGAGGGCAACGCCCAGACCCTGCGGTTGCTGACCAGGCTCGAGGCCAAGGCGATGCACCCGGACGGCCGTTCGGCCGGGCTCAACCTCACCCGGGCCAGCCTGGACGCGTCGACGAAGTACCCCTGGCCGCGGCCCGCCGGGGGCGGCACGAAGTTCGGCGTCTACGCGGACGACAGCGAGGTCTTCGAGTGGCTGCGGCGCGAGGCGCCGGTGGGCCGGCCGTGCCTGGAGGCCCAGGTGATGGACTTCGCCGACGACGTCGCGTACTGCGTGCACGACGTGGAGGACGCCATCGTCGCGCTGCGGCTCGACCCGGGGACACCGCTCGACGACCCGGCCGAGCGCGACCGGGTGGCCGCCCAGACCATCGAGTGGTACCTGCCGGACGGCACCCCGGACGAGGTCGTCACCACCCTCGACCGGCTGCGCGCGCTGCCGTTCTGGGTCGGCCGGTACGACCGGAGCCGCCGGGCGCTCGCCGCCCTCAAGGACATGACCAGCCAGCTCATCGGCCGCTTCTGCGACGTGGCCGAGGAGCGGACGCACGCCGTGCACGGGAGCGGGCAGCTCACCAGGTACGACGCCGACCTGGAGGTGCCCCGGGAGACCCGGGACGAGATCGCGGTGCTGAAGGGCCTGGCGGCGGTGTACGTCATGACCGCGCGCGACCGGCGGCCGGTGTACATCCAGCAGCGCGAGATGCTCTACGACCTGGTCGAGGCGCTGCGCAAGCGCGCTCCGGACGCGCTGGAGCCGCCGTTCCAGGCGGACTGGGAGCTCGCGCGCGACGACGCCGCCAGGCTGCGGGTCCTGGTCGACCAGGTGGCGTCGCTCACCGACGCGTCCGCGCAGGAATGGCACGCGAACCTCTGCGGGGCAGCCTTCGGTTGACAGGGCGGGGCCGAGGTTGCAATGTCTGCGGCGTGGCTGATCAGACGTTCGTGATCGTTGGTGGCGGCCTGGCCGGCGCGAAGGCCGCGGAGACGCTGCGCGAGGAGGGCTTCGACGGCCGGGTGGTGCTGCTCGCCGACGAGGTCGAGGTGCCGTACGAGCGGCCGCCGCTGTCCAAGGGCTACCTGCTCGGCGTCGAGGAGCGGGAGAGCGCGCAGGTGCACCCCGAGTCGTGGTACGCCGAGCACGACGTCGAACTGCGGCTCGGTACGCCGGCCACGGGCCTCGACCCGTCCGCGCACGAGGTCGAGCTCGGCGGTGGCGAGCGGCTGCGCTACGACAAGCTGCTGCTGGCGACCGGCTCGGAGCCGCGACGGCTCGACGTCCCCGGCGCCGACCTGCCCGACGTCCGTTACCTGCGGGACCTGCCCGACGCGGACCACCTGCGCGACGTGCTCGACGAGCGCCACCGGGTGGCGATCGTCGGCGGCGGGTGGATCGGCATGGAGGTCGCGGCCGCGGCCCGCCAGCACGGTGCGGACGTCACCCTCATCGAGCGCGGGGGCCTGCCGCTGCATACGGCGCTCGGCGACGACGTGGCGCGGGTGTTCGCGGACCTGCACCGCGAGCGCGGCGTCGACCTGCGGCTGGGCAGCGGTGTCCGGCAGATAGTCGGCGACGACGATCGCGTCGTGGCCGTGGTCACCGACGACGGCACCGAGGTCATGGCGGACACCGTGGTCGTCGGCATCGGCATCAGGCCGCGCACCGACCTCGGCGCGGCCGCGGGCCTGACGGTCGAGGACGGCATCGCGGTCGACGCCTCCCTCCGTACGTCCGACCCCGACATCTACGCGGCCGGCGACGTGGCCGCCGTCGACAACCCGCTGCTCGGCGCTCGCGTCCGCGTGGAGCACTGGGCGAACGCGCTGGACGGCGGACCGGCCGCGGCGCGGTCGATGCTGGGGCAGGAGGTGTCCTACGACCGGCTGCCGTTCTTCTTCACCGACCAGTACGACCTCGGCATGGAGTACGTCGGGCACGCGCCGCCCGGCGGCTACGACCGCGTGGTGCTGCGCGGCGACGTCGCTGGACGCGAGTTCCAGGCGGTCTGGCTGCGGGACGCCCGCCCGGTGGCCGGGATGCACGTCAACATGTGGGACGAGGGCATCGCACCGCTGGAAGAGCTCGTCCGCTCCGGACGGCAGCTGGACGCGGACCGGCTGGCCGACGCGGCCGTCCCGCTCGCCGACGTGTGAGGATCCACCGCGGCCGGGCAGCATCGCAGCATGCCCGATCGAGCGACGTCACTGCGGGCGGCGGTCGATCCGCACCGCCTGCGGCACCTCGTCGAGTCGCTTCCCGCGCCCCGGACGCGGCTGTTCGACGCCGCGGCGATGGAGGCGACGGACACGCTGATCCGTGACGCCCTCGCGGCCGCCGGGTGGCCGGTCGAGCTTCGCCCGTTCGTGGAACCGGCCGGCGGCTCCGGCGAGCAGGCTCTCGCCGTGCCGGGGGTCAACGTCGTTGCGGTCAAGGAGGGAGATTCGCCCGACGCCGTGGTCGTCGTGGCTCATCACGACACCGTCCCCGGCACCGGCGGGGCGGACGACAACGGCAGCGGGGTGGCCGGGTTGATCGAGATCGCCCGGTTGCTCGGCCCGCTGCGCCCGCGGCGGTCGGTCGTCCTGGCCGCCGTCGACCATGAGGAGTTGGGCTTCGTGGGCGCACGGCATCTGGTGCGCGAGCTGTCGGCCTCACGGCGCGTCGCCGGAGCGTTCGTGCTGGAGATGCTGGCTTACACCGACCGGACGCCGGGCAGCCAGCGGCTTCCGGCCGGGATCGGCGCGGTCTACCCGCGGCTGGTGCGGCGGCTGCGCGCTCGCGGGCTGCGAGGGGACTTCACTGCGGCGATCTACCGCCGGTCGTCCCGGTTCCTCGCCACGGCGTTCGCCGACGGCCTGCGGCGCCTCGCCGGCCCTGGCGCGGCGGTGCCGGTGCGTGCCCCGGCCGATCTGCCGGTCGTGGGGCCGGCGCTCGCGCGTACGGTCCCGCTGGTGCGCAACTTCGTGCGCAGT
>JBMCTR010000271.1:0-3629 GCA_048622955.1 Actinomycetota bacterium | reverse complement strand
GTCGGCGACCCGGTCGCCGTTCGCTCGCCGGTCGGGGGCACAGCCGGGTCGGCTCCGGAGCACGCGCCGACGGCGACGGCGACCGCCGCCAGCAGGACGGCTCGCCAGCCTTGCCCCATCAGCCTCACCCCGCGAATACACGCCGGCGACCGGCGGCCGGTTCACGTGTGCGGTACGCGACCACACCGCCGGGCCACCGCCCCCGGAACCGGGACCTTCACCCGAACATACGTGATCGGTCAGGAGACCGGGACGAGGAAACCTTCGCCGACGAGCGTCCGCACCCGCGGGAGCAGGTCGGCGCGGAGCGCCTCCCCGTCCTGCTCCAGCACCGTCGCCAGCGCCTCGATCAGTGTTCCCAGCGGCAGCGAGCCGTCGCACGCACCGACGAGCCCCGCCTCGGCCGTGCCCACCTCCCGTGCGCGCCGCAGCCCTCGCCGCTGCCGCAGCACGATGTGCGAGGGGTCCTCCGCCCCTGCCGGGCCGACCTGCTCCTGGACGACGTCCTCCGCGACCGCCATCCGCGCCGCCTGCAGCTCGCCGTCGGACGGGCCGGCGGCGCGCAGGGCCTCCGTCCGATCGAAGAACGCGTCGACGTAGGGGCCGAGCGGCTGCTCGACGGCGTACGGCCAGTCCTCGACACGCACCGCGGGCGCCGCGTGTCCAGCCGCGCGCAGCATCACCCAGCCGAACCCGATGCCCTCGATGCGCTGGGATTCGAACCACTTTAGCCACGCGTCGTACCGGTCGACGTAGTCCGGGCGCGCGGTGTCGCCGCTGTCCCGCAGCCACAACTCGGCGTAGGCCGCCGGGTCCTGCACCTCGCGCTGGATGATCCAGGCGTCGCAGCCGGTGCCGGCCACCCACGACCGGACACGGTCGTGCCAGGCCTCGCCCGCGACGTGCGCCCAGTTGGCGAGGGCCTGCAGCGTGCCGCCGTCGGCCAGCCGGGCCGCGCCGTCGACCACGACGCGCCGCGATGCTTCGTCACCGGGCAGTCCGCTGTCGCGGTACACGTACCGGCCGCCCGGGGAGATCACGAACGGCGGGTTCGTCACGATGAGGTCGAACCGGTCGCCGGCCACGGGCTCGAACATGCTCCCCTCGCGGAGGTCGACGTCCACCTCGTTGAGCCGGGCCGTGAGCGAGGCGAGGGCGAGCGCCCGCGGGTTGACGTCCGTACCGACCACGGCCGCGCAGTGCCGGCTCAGGTGCAGCGCCTGCACCCCGCACCCGGTGCCGAGGTCCAGCGCCGTGCGTGCGGGATCCCGGACGGTGAGCTGCGCGAGCGTGCTCGACGCGGCGTTGGCGCCGAGCACGTGGTCGGTCGGGACGGGGACGATCCGGCCGTCGAGGCCGGGCGTGAGGTCGCTCACGACCCACCAGTCGCCCGCCTCGTCGGCGTACGGGCGGACGTCCACCAGAGCGCGGACCCGGCCGCCGTCGTCGGCAAGGACGCCGCCCGCGACGAGCGAGTCCACGGGGAGGCCGGCGGCGCGCGCCCGCTCCGAGGGGACCGGGAGCTGCAGCGGCCACAGCCGGGTCAGCGTCTCGAGCGCCGTCCCACCGGTCGTCGCGCGCCGGCCTGGGGTCGTCTCGTTGCGCCCCAGCGCCGCGTCGCCCACCGGGCCGAGGGCGGTGCGCACACCATCGACGGTGTAGTCGGCGGCCCCGAGGGCGTCCCGCAGCCGCGCGATCTCATCTCGGCCGAGAGCGGGATGGCGCACTGGTGTCCTCACGCCGGCGGGCCTGGGGCACGTCCCGGCGTTACCGGCCGACGATTCCCCAGCCGTCCGGCGACCAGCCACGGGGAGGCGGGGTCGGTGTTGTCCACGACGGCGTCGGCGCGGCTCTCCGGGTCGCACGCGTCCAGGTAGAGCTGTTGGCCCACGCGGTACCGGCGGTTCTGCGGGTCGTCGGGGTCGGCGGGGCAGCCGTCTCGCCGTGACATCCGGGCGAAGGTGGTGTCGAACCCGGCGCGGAGGAACACCGAGAAGTCCCAGCATCCGACGAGCTCATCTCGGTGGAGGAAGATCCCGTCGACCACGAGCACCGCGTCGGGCGCGGCCGTCTCGTGCCGGGCCTCGAGCGGCGTGTCGGTGGCGACGTCGTGGACGGCCGGCAGGTACCGGCGATCGCCGCCGTCGGAGAACGGCACGATGACTCCGGCGATGAAGCGCGGATAGTCGTACGAGTCCAGCCAGAAGCCCTCCGGCGACGTGCGCCCGCGCTGGTAGCGCCGCTGCCGGGGATGGTGGAACCCGTCGATCGACACGCGCACCGCATCCCGCCCCGGCTGGCGTAGCACGGCGGCAAGCTCGTCGGCGAAGATCGTCTTGCCGGCGCCGTCGACACCGTCCACGGCGACGCGGACCGCTCGGGCGGCGCCGACCCGGTTCGCGACCTCGGCGAGGAGCCGGCAGCGTGGATCCGACAACCCGGACATCACGGCGTGTCGAACGGCATTTGCATGATCGGCGAGCGTGGCTCGTTACCGGCGCTGGTCGGGGTCGTCGGTGACGTCGTCCCAGACCGTGACCTCCGGCACGCTGTCGTCGCGAGTCTGCTGCTGGGTGGCCTCGCCGAGGAACTCCCGGACCTTCCGGCCGTACGTCGCCGCCTTCTCCGGGTCGATGAGGAAGGTCACGTCCTCCACGGTGCGGGTCACGGCGTCCCTGAGACTGTTCTCGTCGAAGCTGCCGCGGGCGGAGCCGAGGAAGGCGTTGAGCTGGTCGGAGACCTTGCGGAGGGTGTCGCCGATCAGGTCCTCCGTCGCGGCGTCGTGCGTGGGGCACGGCGGCAGGGTGGACGGCGTGGGCCGGCTGATGCTCTGCCGCGTGCGCCACTCCGGGTCGTGGATGTACGAGCGCTCACCGACGGAGTACCGGCACAGCAGTCCGGCGTCCACGAGCGCCTCGAGGTCGCTCGCCATGGCGGCCGTGCCGTGCTCGTCGGCGCGCAGCGGCCAGAGGTAGCCGTTGAGCACCGCGGGCTGGTCCTTGGCGCGACCGGCGTCGTCCAGGACGGTGGGCAGGTACGCGTAGGTGTAAGCGGCCGACAGCGGTACCTGTGCGAGGCGCTCATCCTGGATGTCGTCCGGGTGGATCGTCCGCGGCTGGTGCGCCATGGCCGTCTCCGTTCCTGTCGGGAGGTGACTGGTCCAGTATTACCTTCCAGCTTGCTGCCGTGCGCGCCCACCCGTGGGAGCATCCAGACATGGACGTTGCTTCGATCAACACACTGGCCACCGAACAGCTCGCCGCGGCGGAGCGTGCGGAGAGCGGCCGGAGCTCGATGACCGTCTACGGCAGGACCGGCGCCCGGCTCCGGCAGACCGTTGTCGCGTTGCAGGCCGGCCAGGTCATGGGCGAGCACAAGAGCCCAGGGGACGCGTCCGTCTTCTGCCTGCAGGGACGGGTGCGGCTGCGCGCCGGCGACTCGGAGACCGAGCTCGCCCAGGGCGACCTGGTCCCGGTCCCCCCGCAGCGGCACGACGTCACGGCGGTCGAGCCGTCCGTCCTGCTGCTGTCGGTGGCCCTCCACTGACCCCGGCGCCGGGCGCCCGCGGCCCGGGGCCCGCATTGATCACGTTAACCACCCGGTTGGGTCCTTGACCAGGCCAATTGGCC
>JBMCTR010000270.1:0-3647 GCA_048622955.1 Actinomycetota bacterium | reverse complement strand
CGCGACCGGCCATCACGGTGCCGATCTCCACACCGCGGATGCCGGCGTGCCGGTACAGCGCGACGGCCAGTGACTGCCCCGGGTACTGCAGCGCCGGCACGTGCGGCAGGAACCGGCCGGCGTCGAGGTAGACGGCGTGCCCACCCGCCGGCCGGAGCACCGGTACGCCGGCGTCGTGCAGGTGGTCCGCCACATAGGCGATCGAGACCCTCCGGTAGTTGAGGTAGTCCTCGTCGAGCACCTCGTCGAGACCTACCGCGATCGCCTCCAGGTCGCGACCGGCCAGCCCGCCATAGGTCGGGAACCCCTCGGTGAGGATGAGCAGGTCCTTCTCCCTGGCGGCAAGCGACGGGTCGCGGGTGCATAGGAAGCCGCCGATGTTGACCAGGGCATCCTTCTTCGCAGACATGGTGCAGCCGTCCGCGTACGAGAACATCTCCTCGGCGATGCGCCGCACCGGCATGTCCGCGTACCCGTCCTCGCGCAGCTTGATGAACCAGCTGTTCTCCGCGAACCGGCACGCGTCCAGGTAGAACGGCTTGCCGAACCGCTGGGTGAGCTCCGCGACCGCCCGGATGTTGGCCATCGACACCGGCTGGCCGCCGCCAGTGTTGTCGGTGACGGTGAGCATGACCAGGGGCACCGCGTCCGCCTGGTCGGCGAGCAGCTTCTCCAGCGCCGACACGTCCATGTTGCCCTTGAACGGCTCCTCCGCCGCCGGGTCGGCGGCCTCCGCACAGGGCAGGTCGACGGCCTTGCCGCCGAGGTACTCGATGTTGGCGCGCGTGGTGTCGAAGTGGCCGTTGTTCGGCACGATGTCGCCGGGCTTCACCGTGCAGCCGAACAGGATGCGTTCGGCGGCGCGTCCCTGGTGGGTGGGGACGATGTACGGGAAGCCGAACACGCGCTTGACGGCCTTCTCGAAGTTGTACCAGCTGCGGGCCCCGGCGTACGACTCGTCGCCGACCATCATCGCTCCCCACTGCGCGGCGCTCATGGCCGCCGTTCCCGAGTCGGTCAGCAGGTCGATGAGCACCCGGTCGGCCGGGAGCCGGAACAGGTTGTAGCCGGCCTCGGCGAGCCACCGTTCGCGCTGCTCCGGTGTGGACATCTCGATCGGCTCTATCGTCTTGATCCGGAACGGCTCGATGATCGTACGCATGAGATCTCCTTACGGGCGTGCCATCCCCGCAGTGTGTGCTCACAATGCGCAGAAATGACCCTGCGGGCGGGAGGGTCGAAGGTCCCTGCCCGGTGCCGAATTGCCCCGCTGCCGTTCCGATGGAGTTACCGTCAGAGGCGGAGGAACGAGACCATGCACGGCAGCCGTCCGGCCTACCTCGAGCTCGAGGCAGCAGAGATCGCCCGTCGCGCGCATCAGGCGCAGGCCCTGCTCGGGCCCGAGCGGTGCGTGGTGTGCCCGCGGACATGCCGGGTCGACCGGCTGAACGACGTCAAGGGGCTGTGCGGCATTGGCCGGAATGCCGCGGTGGCCTCGCACTTCCCGCACTTCGGTGAGGAGAACTGCCTGCGCGGCTGGAACGGCTCGGGAACCATCTTCTTCTCAGGCTGCAACCTGCGCTGCGTGTTCTGCCAGAACCACGACATCTCGTGGGAGGTGCGCGGCGAGCGGGCGACGCCGCAGCGGCTGGCCGAGATGATGCTGGAGCTCCAGCGGCGAGGCTGCCACAACATCAATCTGGTAACCCCGGAGCACGTGGTGCCGCAGATCCTGGCGGCGCTGCCGTACGCGGTCGACGGCGGGCTGTGCCTGCCGATCGTCTACAACACCAGCGCCTACGACAGCCTCGACAGCCTGGAGCTGATGGACGGCGTCGTGGACATCTACATGCCGGACGTCAAGCTGTGGACCCGGGAGAGTGCCCGGCGCTACCTACGGATGCCCGGGTACCCCGAGGTGATGCGCGCCACCGTGCCGGTCATGCACCGGCAGGTCGGGCAACTCCGATTCGGCCCTGATGGCCTGGCCGTACGCGGGCTGCTGGTTCGTCACCTGGTCATGCCGGGAATGCTGGACGAGACGGCGGAGATCCTGCGGTGGGTCGCCGATGAGCTCGGGACGGGGACGTACTTGGACCTGTTGGCGCAGTACTACCCGGCCGGGCTGGTCGGGCGGGCCGGCACCCGGGATCCATACGAGGAGATCAACCGGAACCTCCACCGGGACGAGTACGTGCGCGCCGCGGAGCTTGCCGACGACCTCGGCCTGCACCGCTTGGACCGGCGCAGCCTCGCTTCGGGCTACGTCCTCACGGACGGCTAGCTGCCGGGCGGCCCCGCTGTGCGGACCACTCGGGCGGCTCGAGGTAGCGACGCCGATCGTCGTGGACGCCGACCTCAGCGTGTCCGAGGCGTACGGGATGCTCGGCCACGACGCCTGTCACCCGCGTTTGCCGGAAGGTCGGACGGGTAGCTGCGCCGGGTCATTTGGCATGACGGCCGGAGGACGACGGTGGTAGCAGGCGATACGGCGCGGGGCTCGCGGGATGCCCGGAACGTGCCGATGGCGCGTGTCTTCCTGCGTCCCCTGGCTACGCCGCTGCCGCTCGGGTTCCTGGCGCTGGCCGCTGCGACGACGGTCTTCGCGGTTGTTCAGCTGGACTGGGTGCCGGCGGACCAGAGCAGGGTTGCGGCGTTGACCGCACTGGCGTTCACGGTGCCGTTGCAGCTCGTCGCGGCGGTGTTCGGCTTCCTGACGCGCGATCCGGTGGCCGCCACGGGGATGGGCGTGCTCGCCGGCAGTTGGGCCGTCGCAGGGCTCACGACGGCGACGAGCCCACCGGGGTCGAGCAGTTCGGGACTGGGCGTGCTGCTGCTGGTGGCGGCCGCGGCGCTCATCGTCCCGGTTGCCGCAGCGACCACCAAGATCGTGCCCGCTGCAGTGATCGCGACGACCGCGCTGCGCTTCACCGTCACAGGCATAGCCGAGCTGAGTGGTTCCGGGGCGTGGCGCGCGGCTGCGGGCGTCGTCGGCCTGCTTCTTGCCTTGCTCGCCGTCTATGCGGCACTCGCCCTGGAGCTCGAGGGCGCACGGGGGCAGACGGTCCTTCCGGTGCTGCGCCGGGGGGAGGGCGAGACCGCCTTCCGCGGCGACATGGCGGATGAGCTCGAGGGTGTCGCGCACGAAGCGGGCGTGCGAAAGCAGCTGTAGGGACGGAGACGGGAGAGATCGATGCGATTGGACAGGATCGCGGAGCCGTGGGGCACCCGAACGCCGTACGGGCCGGGTGAGCAGTGGCCGGTGCGCGTCGACACGCACCTGGCTGAAGGAGTGGCCGAGCAGGACGTGCAGCGCTGGGTGCAGACGGCGTCCATCCTGCACAGCAACGGCGACGCCCTCGACATCGCCGTGCAGGAGGGGCGCATCGTCGGCGTGCGGGGACGGGAGGAGGACCGCGTGAACCGCGGCCGTCTCGGCGTCAAGGACCTGTACGGGTGGCAGGCCAACGCATCCCCCGACCGGCTGACGCGGCCCCTCGTACGCGAGAACGGGCAGCTCGTCGAAACCGACTGGGACACGGCGATGAGCCGCATCGTGGACCGGTGCCGGGAGCTGCTGGACGAGCAGGGCCCGAGCGCGATCTCGTTCTACACGACCGGTCAGCTGTTCCTGGAGGAGTACTACA
>JBMCTR010000269.1:0-3652 GCA_048622955.1 Actinomycetota bacterium | reverse complement strand
TTCAGGAAGCCGATGAGCAGCCAGGTGCAGACCGGGACGGTGATCGTCGGATAGATGACGACGAGCGACCAGGTCGAGTCCTGCAGACCGAGCATGCTGACCACACGGGTCAGCGACAGGAACAGCAGCGCGGGCGGGACGAGGTACACGAAGAACAGCGCGATGCCGACGGGCCCCGACCAGGGGCGGTCGATCCGGGCGATGGAGTACGCCGCCGGCAGCCCGAACAGCAGAGTGATCGCCGTGACGAGCGCGCCCACCCACAGTGTGTTGATCACGAAGCTGAGGAACGGCGTGTCCTGGAACAGGAACAGGATGTGGTCGAACGTGGCCGGCTCGTTGAACAGGAACGGGTTGTTGTCCGCGTTGTAGATGTCGCGGTTGAGCTTCAGCGCGGTGATCGTGCTCCACAGGAAGGGTCCAGCCGCGATCAGGGCCGCCACCACGACGAAGGCGTAGATGCCGACGCGACCTAAGCGTCGCCGTCGCGTGTACCGACGACGCAGCGCATCCACCTGCTCCTGGGTGGCCTGGGCTGGTGGCTCGGACGTCGTGACTGTGGCCATCTCACAACACCTGGACCCGCCGGACGGCGCGCAGGATGAGCACCGCCGCCGCCAGCAGCAGCGGCAGCAGGAAGATCGCGATGGCGGCGCCCTGCGCGACGTCGCCGCCCTGGATGCCCCGTGCGTAGGACCAACTCGCCAGCACCTGGGTGGAGTTCGTGGGACCGCCCCGGGTGAGGACGTACACCACGGCCATGTCGGTGAAGGTGAAGATAGCGCCGAACAGTGCCGCGACCGCGATGAGCGGTGCGGTCAACGGGATCGTGACCTCGAACATCCGCCGCCAGAACCCGGCCCCGTCGATCCGTGCCGCCTCGTCCATGTCGCGCGGGATCGCGATCAGCCCGGCCATCACGATGACCGCGGCGAGCGGCACGAGCCGCCAGACGTGGACCGCGATCACCGAGCCCATGGCCAGTTCCGGCTGGCCGAGCCAGTACATGTTCCCGTCCAGCAGCCCGATCTGCCGCAGCATCCAGTCGATCGGGCTGAAGATCGAGTCGAGCAGCCACAGCCAGGAGACGGTGGACAGCGCGACCGGCGTGGTCCACGGCAGCAGGACGAGGAACCGCACGAACCACTTGCCGCGGAAGTCGGCGACCAGGATGTTCGCCAGGACCTTGCCGAAGACCACGATCAGCACCATCGAGATCGCGGTGAACACGATGGTGTTGCTCAGCGAGCGCCAGAAGACCGGGTCGTCGAAGGCTCGCTGGAACGGCCCGAGCCCGGCCCAGTCGAAGGACGGGTCGCCTGCCGAGACGTCGCTGAAGGCGAAGCCGACGGCCAGCACCAGCGGCACTCCGACCAGCGCGATCACGTAGACGACTGCCGGAGCCAGGAACAGCCATGCCAGCGGACCTTCCCGGTCGGCGAGCGTGGTTCGCCGGACGTCCTGCCGCGATGGTGCGGGGGCTTCGGTCACCTGCGTCACTGGCGTCAGCTCCCGAGCGGCACCGGGTCGGCGCGCAGGCCGCTCACCGTGTCGAAGAACCGCAGCCGGTCGGCGGCCACGGCGAACTCGTGCGTCTCGCCGGGCGTGATCGGCGTCTGCACCGTCGACGGGAGACGGGCGATGACCCTCGTCTCCTCGCCGATCGCGCTCACGGTGCCGTAGGCGTGCCGGTCGCCGGACAGGTACTCCACCCGGTCCACCTGCAGCGGAATCGGGACGGTCTCACCGGTCACCGCCTCCGTGGGCAGGAAGTGCTCGGGGCGGAATCCGACGAGCACGTCGGCACGGCGGACCAGGTTCATCGGCGGCGAGCCGATGAAGGTGGCCACGAAGGTGTCGGCGGGGTCGTCGTAGACCTCCCGGGGATGGCCGAGCTGGCGCACCTGGCCGGCGTCCATGACCGCGATCCGGTCACCGAGGCCCATCGCCTCGGCCTGGTCGTGCGTCACGTAGACGGTCGTCGTCCCGATCCGCTGCTGGAACTGCTTGAGCTCGTCCCGCGCGGAGGCGCGGAGCTTGGCGTCCAGGTTCGACAGCGGCTCGTCGAGCAGGAACACCTGGGGCTCCCGGACGAGGGCGCGGGCCAGCGCCACCCGCTGGCGCTCCCCGCCGGACAGCTCGCGTGGGCGGCGGTCGGCGAGGTGGTCGATGCCGAGCAACTCCGCCGCCCACCGGGCCTTCTGGTCGCGGGACTCCCGGTCCATCCGCTCCGCCTTGAGCGGGAAGACGATGTTGGCCAGCACCGTCTTGTGCGGGTACAGCGCGTAGCTCTGGAAGACCATCGCCACCTGCCGGACCCGCGGCGGCAGGCCGTTGACCACGTTGCCGCCGATCAGGATCTCGCCCTCGGTCGGCTGCTCGAGGCCGGCGATCGACCGGAGCAACGTGGTCTTCCCGCATCCCGACGGCCCGAGGAGCACGAGGTACTCGCCCTCCGCCGTGGCCAGGTCGACACCGCGCAGGGCCTCGACCTGGCGGTGCCGACCGTCGAACGTCTTGCGGAGGCCCCGGACCTCGACGACTTGCGTCACGTGCCTGCTCACCCGCCCCCGACGAGACCCTGGTCGCGCCACTTGGCGAACACGTCCTCCGCCTCCCGGGTGGCTTCGGCGACCGCCTCCTCGGGCGTGGCCTCGCCGCGGGCGGCGCGCGCGAACATGTTCGGGATGGTCGGCAGGCCGAAGATCTCTCCGATCGCGGTGTTGGACGGCCCCGGGTGGCCGATGTTGGTCGCCCAGTCGGTCGCCGTGGTGAGGACGGAGAGCTTGTCGGACGGGTTCGACCCGAACGGGTCGTCCTGCAGCCAGGCATCGAGGTTGGGAACCAGGCCGGACCACGCCGGGAAGTCGTAGAGCTTCGAGTGGTAGGTCACGGCCTCGAAGTTCGCGGTGTAGTGCAGCAGGAACTCCTTGGCCGCGTCCGGGTTGGCCGCGTGCTGCGGGATGATCCAGTTGTACATCACGTGCTGCGCCGCCAGCGCCGTGGCCGGACCCTCCAGGGCGGGTGTGAAGAACGTGTCGTCGGCGATCTCGGGGTCGGTCTCCTGGGACGTCCGGTACGCCGAGATCGAGTTGAGGATGTAGCTGAGCTCGCCGGCGACAAGGCCTTGGTTGTTGCTGGCCGCGTTCCAGGAGAAGACCTCGTCGGTCATGGCGCCCTCGAACAGCCGCGCCATGTACTCGACGGCGGCGATCGTCTCCGGCGAGTTGAGGACGACGTTCTCGTTCTCGTCCTGGATCGAGGCGCCGAACGACCACAGCAGCGCGCGGCCGGCCATGTTGGAGTCGATCTCCTGGGACATGCCGATACCGAGCTGGACGCCCTCGTTGGCCATGATCTCGCTGCCGCCCTCGAGCAGCTCGTCCCAGGTCGACGGCCCGTCCGGCAGGCCGACCGGCTCCCACAGGCTGCGCCGGTAGTCTCCCGGGTCGGGCACCCAGCCCGGGGCGAACGCGTAGGTCTTGCCCGTGGTCGGGTTGAACGAGGACTTCCGGCAGATCTCGAGTTGCTCGCCGTACCGGTTGTTCGCCTCCTCGGTGACGTCGGCGAGGTCGAGCACGCTGGGCTCGAACTGCGCCAGCGGAGCGATGTACTGGAGAAGGTCGTGGCCCTGGCCGGCACTGATCTCCGA
>JBMCTR010000268.1:0-3680 GCA_048622955.1 Actinomycetota bacterium | reverse complement strand
GCGAGGTCGGAGGCCACGAACGAGGTCGGCTTGGCCGAGGCGTGCCGCGCGGCCGCGACGACGTCGTCGCTGGGTGCGCTCTTGGGCACGAAGGCGGATGCTCCCGCGTCCAGCGCGGAGAACAGCTGGTCGTCGCCGGCGTACATGGTGAGGATCACCAGGCCGACGTCCGACCGGGCCTGCCGGAGCTTCTGCGCGAGCTCGAGACCGTTGCCGTCGGGCAGCCGGACGTCGATGACCACGACATCGGGCCGCTGGGTCATCGCCAGCCGGGTGGCGTCGCCGAGCGTGCCCGCCTCACCGACGACCGTGAAGTCGGCGTCGCGCTCGAACGCCCGCCGAAGGCCTTGCCTGATGAGCTCGTGGTCATCCACCAGCAGGACTGTTGCCGGCACGGTTACCCCTTTTCCCCCTCGGCCCCGACCGATACGCCCACGACCGTACCGCCTTCGGGGCGGTTCTCGATGACCAATGTGGCACCGACTCGCCTGGACCGCTCGGCCATGATGTCCAGGCCGTACCGGTCCCGTGGGCGCACGCCGAGCCCGACGCCGTCGTCGGCGACCCGGACCTGAGCGGACGGCGGGCTCACGGTGACCGAAACCCAGAGGTTGCGGGCCTTGGCGTGCTTGCGGACGTTCGTGATCGCCTCTTGCCCGATCCGCAGCAGCTCGGCCTCCACCTCCGCGCGCAGCCGTTCGTGCGACTCGTTGTGCACCAGGTGGACGGTCAGGCCGGCTTGCGATCCCACCTGCCGAGCGTAGCTTGCAAGAGCGGTTCCCAGCCCGGAATCGACGGGCACGTCGCTGCGCAGATCGAAGATGGAGTGCCGGAGATCGGACAGGATCCGCGTCACCTCCTTGCGGAGGGTGATCGCCAGTGACCGCAGATCGGCTCCGCGGGCCCGTGCCTGCAGGTCGTCGATCAGGTACCCGAGGGAGGCGAGCTCCTGGGCGATGCCGTCGTGGATCTCGCGGGCGAGGCGCTGCCGCTCTTCCCGGGTGGCGATCTCGCGCACCTCGTCGAACAGCAGGGCGGTCTCGAGGCGGAGCGCGTCGTCCTCGAGGGACCCGACGAGCATCTCGAGTTGCTCGGTGCTGTGCGAGTCTCCGGTGTCGGCCACGACCGCGCCGACCGTGCGGCTCGCGACCCGCAGCGGCAGCACCACCCGGTAGAGCCGGCGGCCGATGGACCTGGAGACCGGAGACTCGTCCGTCCAAGCGTCCATGATCAACTGGTCGTGCTCGATCCGCTCGACCCACCCGTCGTCGCCGCCGCGGCGCGCGAGGGGAAGGACCGCGTTGCCGTCGCGCCGCACGAGCAGCGCCGCCCGCAGGGCGCCGGTGTGCGCGCAGGCGTCGTCGAGCAGACCGGTGGCGAGCGTGACGGGGTCGAGCCCGCCGGACAGCCGCCTGGACACGACGCGCAGCTCCGAGAGCAACCGGTACGCGGCGCCGTACCGGGTGACGTCGGGTGGCTGGAGGGTCCGCTGGCGGCGGACCCAGGCGCCGATCGCGCCGGTGGCGAAGATCATCGGAACCCACGGCGCCAGGCTGACCAGGGTGTCCAGCTCGAGCGGGACCGTCCGCAGTACGAGGCCCAGCAGCAGCCCGGCGGTTCCGGCGCCGGTGCACAGCGCCGTGCCGGTGAGGCTCGCGGCCAGCCCGCCGGCGAAGCTGGGCAGCAGCAGGTAGGGCAGCGCAAGATAGGAGTCGCCCATCCCGAGCCCGATGATCACGGCCGCGGCGGCGATCTCCGCGGTCGCGAGCGGCCACGCCTGGGGCAGCAGCCGCTGCGCGAGGCCGGCGGCGAGGGCGATCGGGGCGAGGGCGATCAGCCACCACCAGGTGGCGACGGTGTTGCTGGCGGCGCCGGTCAGCGCGACGACGAGCGCGAGCATGCTCGGGCGCGCGACGGCGACGGCGCGCCATTGCCGTTCGTCGAACGGATGGATCGCGATGGCGGTCATGTCGGCAGCCCCCGATTCTGCCGGATGTCTATGGCGCACAGTCTGCCCCAGATGGCGGGTTCGTGCCGACTCAAGTGGGCTGTCCGGTGAGCTATCGTGTGCGGCCGACGGCGTGCGACGGGCGAAGGGAGGGTGCCGGCCGGGTGGCGAAACGTGGCTGGAGACGTGGCCGGGATCCCGGGCCGGACCGTGCCGCTCCGATGGTCGACGTCATGGACGACTCGTTCGTCGTTGCCGACCGGCGGCGGCTGGCGGCCCGGCTCGCCGACCCGGCGCTGTGGCGGCGCTGGTGGCCGGACCTCGAGCTCACGGTGGTCGAGGACCGTGGGCTCGAGGGCGTCCGCTGGTCGGTGGCGGGGGCGCTGAGCGGCTCCGCGGAGATCTGGCTGGAAGGCTGGCACGACGGCGTGCTGGTGCACTGGTTCCTCCGCGCCGATCCGCCGCCGCGGACCCGGAGGCGCTCGGCGGCCCGGCTGCAGCGCTCGTACGTGGCCGCGTACAAACGCCGCATCCACCGGCTCAAGGACGAGTTGGAGTCCGGGCGGCCCGTGGGCACGCCGCGGGAGGGCGGGACGAGCGGTACCCTCGCGGTGCCGTCACACGACAAGGGGATCTCGCATGGCGGAGCAGACGACCTCGAGCATCACGATCGCCGCGGCGCCGGCGGACGTGATGGCCGTGATAGCCGACCTTGAGGCGTACCCGGAGTGGACGGCCTCGGTGAAACAGGTCGAGGTGCTGTCGGTCTACGGGGACGAGCGGCCCGCCGAGGCGCGGTTCGTCCTGGACGCGGGCGCGATCAAGGACACCTACACCCTGTCGTACGAGTGGGACGACGACGCCGAGGTGCGGTGGACGCTCGTCGAAGCGAACCTGCTGCGCGCCATGGACGGCGCCTACACCCTGGTCGACACCGGCGCCGGCTCCACGCAGGTCACCTACCAGCTCACGGTGGACGTGTCGATCCCGCTGCTCGGGCTGATGAAGCGCAAGGCCGAGAAGGTGATCATCGACACGGCGCTCAAGGAGTTGAAGAAGCGAGTGGAGGGCTAGCGGGTGGCCGTGACCGTCGGCGTCGACGTCGGAGGGACCAAGATCGCCGGGGGAGTGGTCGACACCGCAGGGAAGATCATCGAACGGGTCCGCCGGGACACCCCGTCGACCGATCCGGAGGCGATCGTCGAGCAGATCATCGCCGTGGTGACGGAGCTTCGCGGAGCACACGACATCGAGGCGGTGGGCGTGGGCTCGGCGGGGTTCGTGGACGCGGGGCGGTCCACGGTGCTGTTCGCCCCGAACCTGGCGTGGCGGAACCTACCGGTCGGCGAGCGCGTCGTCGCCGCGACCGGGCTGCCCACCGTGGTGGAGAACGACGCGAACTCCGCGGCGTGGGGCGAGTTCCGGTTCGGTGCGGCGGAGGACGTCGACGACATGGTGTGCCTCACCCTCGGCACCGGTGTCGGCGGCGGGCTGGTGCTCGACGGCGCGCTCTACCGCGGTGCCCACGGCATCGGGGGCGAGCTCGGCCACCTGCGGCTCGTCCCGCAGGGCCGGCGGTGCGGCTGCGGGCGGCAGGGCTGCCTGGAGCAGTACGCGAGCGGCAAGGCGCTGGTTCGCGACGCCCGGAAGGCCGCCGCCGAGCGGCCCGCGGCGGCGGCCCGGTTGCTGGACCTGGCCGGCGGCGACGCAGGCGCGGTGCGCGGCGAGATGG
>JBMCTR010000267.1:0-3689 GCA_048622955.1 Actinomycetota bacterium | reverse complement strand
GAGCCACCACCAGCTGGTCGTCGGCGTCGTCCCGTACAGCCCGGGCTGCAGCGCCGCGTCCAGCGTGCCGTCTGCCATCGGGTGGCTTCCCGTGCCGGCGGCGCGCAGCTCCGCCAGGCCGCCGTTCTCGAGCAGTAGCCACGAAGTCGCCCATGCCGTGGCGCCGAGCGCGGCCCCGCCCACCAGCACGGCCGCCTGGGAGCTCAGCCTGTGCAGGTCAAGCCGGCCTAGTCCGAGTCCCAGCAGCAGGTACGCCGTCCACTGCAGCACCGGGTAGTAGCCGGTCAGGAAGAGATCAGTGGCCAGGCCGACCGGATCGGCCAGCGACGCCAGGATCGGGTTGCCGGGAGGCTGCCAGGTGTCGCCAAGGCGGGCGAACTGGCTGATCACGGGCGTCACGGCAGCCCAGACGACGGCCAGCGGCAACAGCACCCGCGGCCCGAGGGAGAGGAACGGAATGCCCACCACGAACAGCAGCGCGTAGTAGACGAGGATCACCGCGACACCGGAGTCGAACTCCCCGAGCAGGAACCCGACGAGCAGCAAGACGCCGGCGCGCGCCGCGGTGCCGGCCGCCACGCCCTTCCAGGCCGCGCCACGCGGCGGGTTGGCTCCGCCGCTCGCGAGGGCCAGCCCGACCCCCGCCAGGACCGCGAACAGCGCGGCGGATCTCCCGCTGGCGATCAGGTACTCGGTGGTGACACCACCGTCGGCGCCGAGGCGGGGCGAGATGTGTACCGCCATCATGCCGATCAGGGCGGCACCGCGTGCGGCGTCGACGCCGACCAGTCGCGCCGCCGTGGAGCGGTTCTGCTCCGTCAGGGTCACCAGATCAGTCCGGCCAGCCAGCTCACCAGCGAGATGACGGCCGGTGCAAAGAGGGCGAGCATTCCCACGGCCACGAGGAGGGCGAGCATCCGGACCCGGGTGGTCGGGCGACCGTCGGCGTCACGCATCCGTCGGAGCACGCATCCAGCGTACGCGCGCTCGCCTGGCAGCCGGGTGCCGTGTCGCCAGCCGGACCACCTCGCCGGTCGGCGGAACCGACCCCGGGGTGATCCGGCCGTGGCGAGCCGTGGCATCATGCGCCCCCATCGCGACGTTCTGCGGCTTCTGGTCGTCGAGGGCTCCTGGGGGCAGCGTGGCGTGGGGGCACGCCGGTAACGACGACGGCCAACAGCGGCTGGTCTTCCCGCTGTTGGCCGAGGCGACGCCGCGTCCCAGTTGGGTGCGCGGGTTGGTCATGTGCGCTCTCATACTCGCGCTGCTGTCCGTCGCCGTGCTCATGGCGGTAAGCCAGCTGCGCCCCGCTGCTGCGGGCAAGCTCGCTGTCGGACCCATGGAGAGGGCAGCAGGTCGCGGCAACATCAGCGTGTTCGACCTGGAAGCGGGCAGCTGCCTGCAAGACTACGACGCGGGCACGGACGTCCGGGAGGTGCTGGTGGTGCCGTGCGACGCCGAGCACAGGGCCGAGGTGGTGGCCTCGCGCCGAATGCCGGAGGGTGCCTGGCCGGGCTGGGAGGGCATCGATGAGTTCGCAACACAGCGGTGCGTCCCCGCCATCCGCGCGGCGGGGGTGCGGCAGGCGCCGGCCCTCAGGTGGTCGTACGTCGGCCCCAGCGAGACCAGTTGGGCCGCTCGCGACGACCGCGTTGTCACCTGCCTCGTGGTCAGCGTGGGAGAGCCGTTGACGGGTTCCGTCCTCGCGGATCCGGACAACGGCACCGGGAGGGAAAATGGCGGCTAGCCGACCGTCCGCCGTAGTCGTGCTGACCGCGCTCCTGTCGCTGGCGGTCCCCGCGCCAGTGTGGGCCGAAGAGTCCCGTTGTGCCGGCTCTGCCGTGTGCGCCGCGGTCACGCTCGGGGCCGACCGCGACGGGCCGCCCGCTGGGCCCGCATCGTCGCCGCGGCCGAACGGGGAGCGGGTCACCGGGCCGCTCGCCGGCCTTCCGGGAGCCGATGAGGCTTCGGCCCGCGGGGACGGCACCGTCCTGCGGGCAGCGACCGTCCTCATCGCACTCGGTGTCCTCGCGGCGACGGCCGGGCTCTGTCTCGCACTTCAGGGGCGACGGCCGGCAACCGTCGCGCTCCCGGCGCGGGTACCGGCCCGCGGGAACCTCCCAGGTCGGCAGGCCGGCCGGGTGCGAGCGCGACAGCGCGGCGGGAACAATCCCTGGGGCCGCTGGAGTTGAGTCAATTGGACTCAAGAAGTCCTTGTACACTCGGACGCGCAAGGAAGACGTGAGCACGACAACGCTCAACGCACACACGTGGAGGGACCTACGCCATGGCACGAGCCGTCGGCATTGATCTTGGCACGACGAACTCCGTCGTCGCCGTACTCGAAGGTGGGGAGCCCACCGTCATCGCCAACGCCGAGGGATCCCGGACCACGCCGTCCGTGGTCGCCTTCGCCAAGAACGGCGAGATCCTCGTCGGCGAGGTAGCCAAGCGCCAGGCGGTCACGAACGTCGAGCGCACGATCCGCTCGGTCAAGCGCCAGATGGGCCGCGACTGGAAGAAGGAGATCGACAACAAGACGTTCACGCCGCAGCAGATCTCGGCCTTCGTGCTGCAGAAGCTGAAGCGGGACGCGGAGGCCTACCTGGGCGAGACCGTCACCGACGCCGTGGTCACGGTGCCGGCCTACTTCAACGACGCCCAGCGGCAGGCCACCAAGGAGGCCGGCGAGATCGCGGGGATGAACGTCCTGCGGATCATCAACGAGCCGACCGCCGCCGCACTCGCCTACGGCCTGGACAAGGGCGAGAAGGAGCAGCGCATCCTGGTCTTCGACCTCGGCGGGGGCACGTTCGACGTGTCGCTGCTCGAGATCGGGGAAGGTGTCGTCGAGGTCAAGGCGACCAGCGGCGACAACCACCTCGGCGGCGACGACTGGGACAACAAGATCGTCGAGTGGCTGGTGGACCGGGTCAAGGCCGCGCACGGCATCGACCTGTCCAAGGACAAGATCGCCATGCAGCGGGTGACCGAGGCCGCCGAGCGCGCCAAGGTCGAACTGTCGTCCAGCACGCAGACGTCCATCTCGCTGCCGTACATCGCGCAGGACGCCGACAAGAACCCCGTCCATGTCGACGAGCCGCTCAGCCGCGCCCAGTTCGAGCAGATGACAACCGACCTGCTGGCGCGCGCCAAGTCCCCGTTCGAGCAGGTGCTGCGCGACGCCAACATCAAGGTCAGCGACATCGACCACGTGATCCTGGTCGGTGGCTCGACCCGGATGCCGCAGGTCGTCGAGCTGGTCCGGGAGATGACCGGCGGCAAGGAGCCGAACAAGGGCGTGAACCCGGACGAGGTCGTCGCGGTCGGCGCCGGGCTGCAGGCCGGTGTGCTGCGCGGCGACGTGAAGGATGTGCTGCTGCTCGACGTCACCCCACTGTCCCTCGGCATCGAGACCAAGGGCGGTGTGATGACGAAGATCATCGAGCGCAACACCACGATCCCGACCAAGCGCTCCGAGGTCTTCACCACCGCGGAGGACAACCAGCCGTCGGTCATGATCCAGGTGTTCCAGGGCGAGCGCGAGATGGCGCGCAGCAACAAGTCGCTCGGCAACTTCGAACTGACCGGGCTGCCGCCCGCGCCGCGCGGCGTCCCGCAGATCGAGGTCACGTTCGACATCGACGCCAACGGCATCGTGCACGTGTCCGCCAAGGACCTCGGCACCG
>JBMCTR010000266.1:0-3690 GCA_048622955.1 Actinomycetota bacterium | reverse complement strand
CCGTACAGCCGGGTGCGGTCCCGCAGCTGGTAGACGATGGGCACGAGCTGCTGGTTGCCGCTGAGCTCGACAAGCCGCCCGTGGAAGGCCCGGTCGGCCTCGACGTGGCCGATCAGGTCCCCGTTGTCCGCGGCCTCGACCACGGCCTCCGCGAGCCGAGTCAGCTCCGCCACGTCCGTCGGCGTCACCCGGCGGGCGGCTTCGGCGGCCGCCGGCGGCTCGAGCAGCAGCCGGATCTCGGTGAGCTGGTCGAGCTCCGTGTCGGACACGGTGACGACCTGGAAACCCTTGTTGGGAACGACCTCCACCATGTCCTGCTTGGCGAGGTCGAGCATCGCCTCCCGGACAGGGGTGGCGGACACGCCGAAGCGGGCCGCCAGTGCGGGCGCCGAGTAGACCTCGCCCGGTTCCATCTCGCCGGACACGATCGCGGCCCGCAGCGCGTCCAGCACCTGCTCGCGGAGGCTCGTGCGCCGGGCGAACGACGGCAGCCTGATCGACCTGACATCGGTCATGCTCGTCCCTCCGTGGCCATGTCAGAGCTCGAAGCCCTCGGGGAAGGGGTCGGCCGGGTCGAGCATGTACTGCGCCGTCCCCGTGATCCACGCGCGGCCGGTCACCGTCGGAACCACCGCGGGCCGGCCGCCGACCGTCGCCTCCTCGACCAGCCGGCCGCTGAAGCGGGTGCCGATGAACGACTCGTTGACGAAATCGGTGTGCAGCGGCAGCAGCCCGCGCGCGTGCAGTTGCGCCATCCGCGCCGACGTCCCGGTGCCGCACGGCGACCTGTCGAACCACCCCGGATGGATCGCCATCGCGTGCCGGGAGTGCCGCTCGTCCGACCCGGGAGCGAGGAACTGGACGTGGTGGCAGACGTCGATCTGCCGGTTCTCCGGATGGACGGGCCGCCGCTGCTCGTTCACGGCGGCCATGACCGCGAGCCCGGCCTGCAGGATGCGCTGCTTCTCGGACCGGTCGAACGGGATGCCGAACTGCTCCAGCTCGCAGATCGCGTAGAAGTTGCCGCCGTAGGCCATGTCGTAGCGCACGGGGCCGTAGCCCGGCACGTCGACCTTCGCGTCCAGTTCGTCGCTGAACGAGGGCACGTTGCGGATCGTCACCGCCCCCGCCGCGCCGTCGCGCACCTCGACGTCGGCGGCCACCAGACCGGCGGGCGTATCCAGCCGGATCGTGGTGACGGGCTCGGCCACGGCCACCATCCCGGTCTCGACGAGCACCGTCGCCACGCCCATCGTCCCGTGCCCGCACATCGGCAGGCAGCCCGACACCTCGATGAACAGCACTCCGAAGTGCGCGTCAGGACGCGTCGGCGGCTGCAGGATCGCGCCGCTCATGGCGCCGTGCCCGCGCGGCTCGTTCATCAGCAGCCGGCGCACCCCGTCCGAGTGCTCCACGAACCACTGCCGGCGCTCGAACATGGTCGCGCCGGGCATGGTCCCGACGCCGCCGGTGATCACCCGGGTCGGCATGCCCTCGGTGTGCGAGTCCACGGCGTGGAAGACCCTGGTGGTTCGCACTGCACCTCCTCTCAGCCGTGACCGGCCGCCACCAGCCGCTCGGTCTCCCGCCGGACCTCGGCCTCGTCTCCGGGCAGCAACGGCTGCCGCGGCGGCCGGCAGGGCCCGCCGTGCCTTCCTGCGACGTCCATGGCCACCTTCACCGCCTGCACGAACTCGGTCCGGGTGTCCCACCGCAGCAACGGGTGCAACTCCCGGTAGAGCGGCAACGCCGCCTCCACGTCGTGAGCCAGTGTCGCCTCATACAGTGTCACGCACGCGCGGGGCAACGCGTTCGGGAACCCGGCGACCCAACCGACCGCGCCCGCCAGCCCGACCTCGAGCACCGAGTCGTCGGTGCCGATCAGCACGTCGAGCCCGGGAACGCGCTCGGCGATCTGGTACACGCGCCGCGGATCGCCGCTGAACTCCTTCACGGCGACGATGAGCTCCTCCTCGGACAACCGGGCCAGCAGTTCCGGCACCAGGTCGATCTTGGTGTCGACCGGGTTGTTGTAGGCCGAGACCGGAAGGCCCGCCTTCGCGATCTCCCGGAAGTGCTCCATCACCGCCCGGTCGTCCCCCCGGTAGGCGTTCGGCGGCAGCGCCATGACCGCGTGCGCACCGGCCTCCGCGGCCTGCTCGGCCCACTTTCGCGCCTCGAGCGCGCCGTACGCTCCGACGCCGGGCATCACGGTGCAGCCCTCCGGCGCCGCCTCGACGGCCGTGCGCACGATGGCCGCCCGCTCATCACCGGTGAGCACCTGGTACTCGCCGAGCGACCCGTTCGGGCAGACCCCGTCGCACCCGCTGTCCGCCAGCCACCGCACGTGCTCGGCGTACCGCTCGAGGTCGACGGACAGGTTCTCCCGGAGCGGCAGCGCGGTCGCTACCAGCACGCCGTGCCACACCTGATCGCGCGTCGTCGTCATGCCTCGTCTCCTTGCTCCTGTCGCTGCCGCACGCCGCCCTGCGCGAGGTCGCCGAGCCGGACCGGGACGGCCAGCGGCCTAGCGGCCACTCCGCGCTCGTCGGCCGGGCGGCCGGTGCCCGGCACGCTCAGCCGGCTCACGGCGTACCCGCACATCCGGCCCTGGCACCACCCCATGCCCGCCCTGGTGAACAACTTGACCGACCGGGAGTCCGACGCGCCGAGGTCGCGCGCCGCGCCCTCGACCGCCGCCACCGTGACCTCCTCGCAGCGGCAGACCACGGTGTCGTCGCGGAGCCACCCCTGCCAGCCCGGCCGGACGGGATGCACCCGGTGCATCGCCGCGGCGAACCTGCGCAGCGCGGCACGGCGCTGCCACAGCCCGTCCGGCCAGGCCGTCCACCGGCCCAGCCGCTCGGCGGCCGCGAGCCCGGCCACCTCGCCCTCTGCCATCGCGAGATCGGCGCCGCCGACCCCGCACGCCTCGCCGGCGACGAACACGCCGGGTACGTCCGCCGCCTGGCGGTCGTCGACGGCGACGACCAGTGAGCCGTCCAGGCCGGTACGGGTGGCGCAGCCCACGGCGAGCGGCAGCTCGAGCCGCGGGGCGAACCCCCAGCCGACCGCGAGCGCGTCGCATTCGACCGTGCGCGAGGACCCGGGCACCACGGCCCAGCCGTCGTCGACCCGCGCGACCGTGACCGCCTCGACGCGTCCGTCACCCTCCGCGGCCACGACCGCGTGCCGGGTGCGGTAGCGGACCCGGTGACGTGCGATGGTCGCGCCGTAGCGGGCGGCTTCCACGACCTTGCCGCCGGCGCCCGAGAGCGCGCGCGGGTGCTCCAGCCAGCCAGCCGGATTGCCGGCCTCGTACACGCCTTCCACTTCGACACCGCGGGCCGCGAGCCCGGCCGCCACGGGCAGCAGGAACGGACCGGTCCCGCCGACGACGACGCGCTTTCCCACCGCCACCCCGTGCTCCTTGGCGAGCGCTTGAGCGGCTCCCGCGGTGTACACGCCGGGCAGGTCCCAGCCGGGAAAGGGCAACTGCCGGTCGTACGCTCCGGGGGCGAGCACCAGGCTGGCGCCCGGCACCGCCGCGCCGCCGGCCGGACCGGAGGCGTGCACCACGAAACGATCAGGTGAACGGACGACCGTCCACGCCTCGTGCTCCGGCAGGAACGCCGCGTCCGACAGGACCTGCCCGGCCAGCGCGGTGAACTCCGCGCGCCGGGGCAGACC
>JBMCTR010000265.1:0-3713 GCA_048622955.1 Actinomycetota bacterium | reverse complement strand
GGTGATCGTGGGTGGCGATGCGGATAACGCAGGGCGGACTGCTCATGGGCGCGCTAGGTGCTGCCGTCGCAGCGGCGGTACTCAGCCTCAGCGCCGCGAGCGGCGCCAGTGAGGAGCCGGTCCAACTCGTCAAACACGCAGTGGTCGCGGAACGTCCCCCGGCCATCTCGCACCCCGCCCCACGGCCGGTCCCCGTCGACGCGCGACTCCTTCCCAATCTCCGGAGCCTGCCGCCGGAGGACGTGCACATCGAAGTCCTCGGTAACGGTACGCGGCGGCTGCGGTTCACCTCGATCATCGCCAACACCGGCATCGGGCCGGTCGAGACGGTGCCGGACGACCAGGGCTCCTGCGCGAGCGGCCAGCGGCACGCGTCCCAGGTCATCTATCACGACGTCAACGGCAGCGGGCAGTACGAGCGAGCCACGGACACGCGGACCAGCAGCCGTCCTGCCGGCTGCATGCTCGACCATCCCGGGCACGAGCACTGGCACTTCGACGCCGCAGCCGAGTACGCCCTCACCGAACCCGGGGCCACGGAGCCGGTCGCCATCGCGGAGAAGGTCAGCTTCTGCTGGCGCGACAACCGCAAGGTGCCGTCCGCAGCCGACCCGCGCCCACCCGACCACTACGGCGACTGCAGCTACGTCGACGTCCAGGGCATCACACCGGGCTGGGCCGACGTGTACGGGGAGGAGCTTCCGGATCAGCATCTCGACTTGCCGGACGGCCTTCCGGACGGCGTCTACTGCCTGTCGAACCGCGCTGACCCGCTGGACCTGCTGCTCGAGACCGTCGAGGACGACAACGGCGCCGTCCGCGCCATCGAGATCAGCGGCACGGAGGTGGAGGAGCGGATCGCCGCCGTGTGCGGCTAGCCGGAGCCGGCGAACCGCGAGCGGTCCACGATCATCCGGGTGACTCGGCCCCGCGCCACGACGGCGCCGTCGTCGTGCCGGGCCTCGACGTCGAACTCGAGACGGCGTCCGTCGACCGCCGCCAGTTCCGCGCGGACGGCGACGTGCTCTCCGACCGGGCTGGCCGCCAGGTGTTGGAGTTCCACCCGGGTGCCGACGCTCGTGGAGCCCTGGTCCAGCCGGCCGTCGACGACGGCGACAGTGGCGGCCTCCATCCAGGCGAGCAGCCGCGGGGTCGCGAGCACGGCGACGTCGCCGGACCCGAGGGCGGTCGCGGTATCCGTCGCGCCGACCGAATGTGACCGGTCGGCGGCTTGCCCCTCGCGCAGCGACCGGCTCATGTGACGACCACCAGAACGTCACCCTCCTGGACCACGTCGCCCGGTGTGACCTTGACCTCGGAGACCGTCCCGCCGTCCTCGCACAGCACCGGGATCTCCATCTTCATCGACTCCAGCAGCAGCAGCGTCGACCCGGGCTCGACCCGGTCGCCCGCCGCCACGTCGACGGACAACACATTGGCCACCATCTCGGCACACACCTGCTCGGCCACGTGAGCGCTTCTCCTCACATCCGCGGAATGCCGCAGCCATTCCATCACGGCCGTTCCCGATCAGGACCAGAACCCGGCGTGGCGTTCCCGGCCGGACCGGGCGACTGGGACGACGATGGAAGGCATGACGCTCGCACTCCTCGCGCTGGTCGCCGGCGTCGTGGTCGGGCTGGTGCGCGGCGGTGGCTTCGCAAGGCTGCTCACGGTGCGGCTGCGCCGGAACCGGCTGCTGCTGACCGCCGTGGGCCTGCATGTGCTGGGCGTGCTGGTGGGCTGGTTGTGGGCTCCCGCCATGCCCACGCTGGTCGCGCTGTCGTGGGCGGTGCTCGGGTACTACGCCTGGGTGAACCGTGCGGTCGAAGGAGCGGCGCTTGTTGCTGCCGGGCTGCTGGCCAACGCCGTCGTCATGTTCGCCAACGGAGCCGTCCCCGTGTCGACGGAAGCCGCCGCCCGGGCCGGCGCGGACCCCACCGTGGTCGCCGCGGCCGGAAACAACATCGCGATCGGGCCGGAGACGCGGCTGACGTGGCTCGGCAAAGTGGTACCGGTGGCCTTCCCGCCGCGGCCGGAAGTCGTCAGCCCGGGTGACATCGCCATCGCCGCCGGCCTCGCCGCGGCGGTGAGCACAGGGCTCCTCGGCCGGCGCGGGCCAAGCCGCGCGGCCGACGTCCCGGACGACCAGAAGCACCCCGCCATCGACCGGGACGACGAGGCGCTCGGCGGCGACGAGACGGCCGGTGAGACAATGGAGCCCGACGCGGAGCCGCAGCGCTTCGCCGGATGAGCCGTTCCGAGGAGGACGTCACCATGGCCAAGCGGGCACGCAAGCGAAGGGCACGACGACGCAAGAACGCGAACCACGGCAAGCGGCCCAACGCCAGCTGATGCGGCTCCGCTCAGCCCGGATCAGGATTCGGTGACCTGTACCCGGAGCTCCTGGATCTTGGCCAGGACGCGTTCGCGCAGTTCCGCGGGAGCGAGATCGCAGCCGCACGAGCGCGCCACCAGCGCCTTGACCTCCCGCTCGAGGTCGTACTTGCGCAAGCAGGGGGTGCACTCGTCGAGGTGCTCTTCGATCGTGGCGTACGCCGTGACTTCGTCGCCCATCTCGCCGTCGAGGAAGAGATAGACGCGCTCCAGGATCTCCGCACAGTCAACGTCGTGCGGCTCACCGCAGCTCATCGGCCGACCTCCTTCGCGACGGCTGACGCCGATCCGCGATCTCGCGCATAGTCCTCTAGGAGTGCCCGAAGCTGGCGCCGTCCGCGATGCAACCGCGACATCACGGTGCCTATCGGTGTTCCCATGATGTCTGCGATCTCCTTGTACGGGAAGCCCTCGACATCCGCGAGGTAGACCGCAATCCGGAACTCCTCGGGAATCTGCTGCAACGCCTCCTTGACGTCGCTGTCCGGAAGGTGGCTGAGCGCCTCGGCCTCGGCCGACTGCAGGCCGGTGGAGGCGTGGGCCTCCGCACGGGCCATCTGCCAGTCCTCGACTTCTTCGGTGTTGGCCTGCTGCGGTTCCCGTTGCCGCTTCCGGTACGAGTTGATGAACGTGTTCGTCAGGATGCGGTACAGCCAGGCCTTCAGGTTCGTCCCCTCCTTGAACTGGTGGAATGACCCGAACGCCTTGGCAAACGTTTCCTGCACGAGATCCTCCGCGTCGGCGGCGTTGCGCGTCATCCGCAGCGCGGCCGAGTAGAGCTGGTCCAGGTACGGGAGCGCATCGCGCTCGAACCGCTCGGTGCGCTCTTCCTGGGTCTCGTGCTGTTGTGCCATTGATGGCGATGCTATCTGCGCCAACGCGGCCTCCGGCGGCCACTCTGCCCACTGGTACTCACTGGGGCGCGGAGACTCCAGGCAGGTGGCGGATCTGGTCACGCTTGCTGCAACGTCAGCGGTCGCCGAGGACATTCCCCAGCCACCTCGTCACTTCCCGAACCACGACCGCCGTCGCAGCGTCCTGGCTCTGCGACTTGGGGACGGCCATCCCGTGGTCGGCGTGCGGCACGGCGACGAGATCGTACGCGCCCTTCGGGAACTCCGCGGGACGGCCGAACGCGTCGCGCTCGCCCTGGACGACGAGGGCAGGCACCCCGGCTCCGCCGAGCTCGTCGAACCGCGACCGTTCCGGCTTTCCCGGCGGATGCAGCGGGAACGCCAGACAGAGCACCGCCGCGGCGCCGAGCACGGCGGCCGTCCGGCACGCGACCCGTGCGCCCGCGCTGCGCCCGCCCAGGA
>JBMCTR010000264.1:0-3729 GCA_048622955.1 Actinomycetota bacterium | reverse complement strand
ATCTTCCTGTAGTTCTTCACGCTGTGGCCCTCGACGTTGCTGGTGTTTCACCTCATCACGCTCACCGCAGGTGGTGCGCACCACGAGGGAGGTATTCGTCGCGTACTTCGCCGGGGACATCGGCAGACTGCGCCCCCGGCAGGATTCGAACCTGCGCACCCGGCTCCGGAGGCCGGTGCTCTATCCCCTGAGCTACGGGGGCCCATCGGGTGCTGGGCTGTCAGGCGAAGTCAGGTTACCAGCACCGCGGGACGGAACCCGAATCGTCGAGCGGCCGTTGTCCGGGTAGGTTCCGGGATGGCCCTGACGACATCAAGGCGTTGATAGCGGACAATGAAATCGTGCGGGGGTGGCCCCCGCAAGAATGAGGTACGTAATGTCCAACGGAGCGAAGATCGCCCTAGGTGGCGCGGCAGCCTTCGTGGTGCTGGCATGGCTGACGAATTTCTGGATCGCCCTGCTGATCCTCGTCGGAGTGCCGGCAGCCGCGTACTTCATGCTCGACGAGAGCCAGCGGCGCCGGCTCCGGGGCACGTTGGGGCGCAAGCAACTCGGGCGCTAGCCGCAGCGTGGGACCCGAGCCGCGGACCGCGGCCTCGGTACGCTTAGCAGGTGACCCCTGAGCAGCTGTCCGCCGCGGTCCGCGAGGTGCTGACCGCCGCCGTCGACGCGGGCGAGGTGAGCCTGCCCGACGGCGTGCCGGCGACCGTCACCGTGGAGCGTCCCCGCCACCGCGAGCACGGCGACTACGCCACGAACATCGCGCTGCGACTGGCCAAGAAGGCCGGCCTCGCACCGCGTGCGCTCGCCGAGGTGCTCGCCGCCCGGCTCGCCAAGGACCCCGGGGTCGAGACCGCCGAGGTTGCCGGACCGGGCTTCATCAACATCACACTCGCCCCGGCGGCCCAGGGGGAGTTGGCCCGCACCATCGTCGAGGCCGGCGAGCGGTACGGGCGGTCCGACACGCTCGCCGGAAGCCGGATCAACGTCGAGTTCATCTCGGCGAACCCCACCGGCCCGCTGCACCTCGGGCACGTGCGCTGGGCGGCGCTCGGCGACGCGATCGCCCGCGTCCTCGCCGCGGCCGGCGCGGACGTCACCCGCGAGTTCTACATCAACGACCGCGGGGTGCAGATGGACCTGTTCGGCGCGTCGCTCATGGCGCGGGCCCACGGCGAGGACGTGCCGGAGAACGGCTACCACGGCGAGGACGTGACCGAGCTGGCCAAGCGGATCGTGGCCGCGCGCCCGGACATCCTGGACCTGCCGGAGGACGAGCAGCGCGTCGCGTTCCGCGAGGAGGGCTACCGGCTGCAGCTCGGCGAGCAGCGGCGCGAGCTGGACGCCTTCCGGGTCCGCTTCGACGTCTGGTACTCCGAGCGCAGCCTGCACGACGAGGAAAAGGTCGAGCACGGCCTCGACGTGCTGCGGAGCAAGGGCCACCTGTACGAGGCCGAGGGCGCGCTGTGGATGCGCACCACCGACTTCGGCGACGACAAGGACCGGGTGCTCGTCAAGCGGGACGGCGAGTACACCTACTTCGCGTCCGACACCGCGTACTACGTCGACAAGCGGGAGCGCGGCTTCGACCGCAGCATCTACCTGCTCGGCGCCGACCACCACGGCTACGTCGGCCGGCTGCGGGCGATGGCGGCCTGTGCGGGCGACGACCCGGACGCCACCATCGAGGTCCTGATCGGGCAGCTGGTGAAGATCACGGTGGGCGGCGAGGAGGTCAGGCTGTCCAAGCGGGCCGGCACCATGGTGACGCTCGCCGAGATCGTGGAGCTCGCGGGCGTCGACCCGATGCGCTACACGCTGTCCCGGTATCCCGCGGACACGCCGCTGACCGTCGACATCGAGCAGATCACCAAGCAGACCAGCGACAACCCGGTCTTCTACGTCCAGTACGCGCACGCGAGGCTCGCGTCGATCCTGCGCAACGCCGGGCAACTCGGCATCGGCCGGGGGGAGCTGCGACCCGAGCTGCTCGACCACGAGCGGGAGTCGGCGCTCCTGGTGGCGCTGGGCGAGTTCCCGCGGGTGGTGGCGACCGCGGCCGAGTTCCGGGAGCCGCACCGGGTCGCCCGCTACCTCGAGGACCTGGCCGGCACGTTCCACCGGTTCTACGACAACTGCCGGGTGCTTCCGCTCGGCGACGAGGAGCCGGCCGACGTGCACCGCGCCCGGCTGTGGCTGGTCGAGGCGACCCGCGTGGTGCTGGCCAACGGGCTCGGCATGCTCGGGGTGACCGCTCCGGAGCGGATGTAGGTGGGCGCGCACGAGGCCGGCGAGCTGCACGCCGGGCACCGCGCGCCGTCCTGGCTGCGCGAGCCCGATGACGCCAACGCGCTCGTGCCGCGGTTGTGGCCGCGCACGGTGGGACGGGACGAGGACGGCACGCTGCGTGTCGGCGGCGTCCGCGTGGACGAGATCGCCCGCGAGTTCGGAACCCCGGCCTACGTCATGGACGAGGACGACTTCCGGGCCCGCCTGCGGGCGTTCCGCGACGCGTTCGCGGCCGCCTTCGACGGTGCGGCTGACGTCTACTACGGCGGGAAGGCGTTCCTCACGGTGGCCGCCGCCAGGTGGGTGGCCGAGGAGGGTGTCGGCCTGGACGTCTGCACCGGCGGCGAGCTGGGCGTCGCGCTGCGCGCCGGGTTCCCGCCGCAGCGGATGCTGCTGCACGGCAACAACAAGTCGACGTCCGAACTGGCCCGGGCGGTGGACGCCGGAGTGGGCCTGATCGTGCTCGACTCCGGCCAGGAGATCGACCGGCTCGCGGCCCTGGCGGCCGGCCGCGGCGTGCGGGTCCCCGTCCTGCTCCGCGTGACCGTCGGCGTCGAGGCGCACACCCACGAGTACATCGCGACCGCGCACGAGGACCAGAAGTTCGGGTTCTCGCTCGCCGACGGGGTGGCGGCCGACGCCGCGGCCGCGGTGCTGGGCGAGCCCTCGCTGGAGCTGCGCGGCCTGCACTCGCACATCGGCTCGCAGATCTTCGACACCGCCGCGTTCGAGGTGGCGGCCCGGCGGGTGCTCGGGCTGCACGCGGAGATCCGCGCCAAGCACGGCGTCGAGCTGCCGGAGCTCGACCTCGGCGGCGGGTACGGCATCGCGTACACGACCAAGGACGACCCGCTGTCGCCGGAGGACCTCGCCTCCGGGATGGCCGAGATCGTGCGGCACGAGTGCCGGGCGTACGGCGTCCCGGTGCCCCGGGTCAGCGTCGAGCCCGGCCGTGCGATCGCCGGGCCGGCGGGTTTCACCCTCTACGAGGCCGGCACCGTCAAGCAGGTCGCGCTCGACTTCGGGGCCTCGCGGACGTACGTCGCCGTGGACGGCGGCATGAGCGACAACCTGCGCGCCGCGCTGTACGACGCGGACTTCTCCTGCACGCTCGCGTCCCGCCGTTCGGATGCGCCTCCCGTCCTGTCCCGCGTCGTGGGCAAGCACTGCGAGAGCGGCGACATCGTCGTCAAGGACGAGTTCCTGCCGGCGGACGTGCGGCCCGGTGACCTCGTCGCGGTGCCGGGCACCGGCGCGTACTGCCGGGGCATGGCGAGCACGTACAACCACGTGCCGCGGCCGCCGGTGGTGGCCGTGGGCGGCGGCCGGGCACGGCTGATCGTCCGCCGGGAGACCGAGGAGGACCTGCTGCTGCTGGACGTCGGCTAGCGCCCCGGAGTTTGCGACTTGTCAGGCCGGACAATTCGCTGACCTGCGGAT
>JBMCTR010000263.1:0-3732 GCA_048622955.1 Actinomycetota bacterium | reverse complement strand
AACGCGCCCTGGCCCAGAAGGATCAGGAACTGAACGACCTGCTCGGCCAGCGCACCCAGGCCGAGGGTGACATGCAACGGCGTGCCGTCCGCCAGCGAACCGCGCGGTACGGACGGCACACCGCCCCGCGCGCACAGCCACGGCTCGCCGCGCTCGCAGAACCAGCAGGTGCGGCAGGCGGGCGACCAGTTCAGCACGACGCGGTCACCGACGGCCACGTGGTCCACGTCCGCACCGGCCTCGACCACCACGCCGGCGGCCTCGTGGCCGAGCACGAGCGGGAACGACGGCTCGAGCGTCCCGTCGATCATGGACAGGTCGGAGTGGCAGACGCCGGCCGCCTCGACCTCGACCCGCACCTCCCCGGCCGCGGGCTCCGGCAGCACGACCTCCTCGACGGCCGGCGGGTCGGCGGCCGACCGGGCGACGAGCGCCCTCATCGCTGGATCGCCTTGGTCTGCAGGAACTCCTCGACGCCGTAGGCGCCCAGCTCGCGCCCGACGCCGGACTGCTTGTACCCGCCGAAGGGCGCGACCGGGTTGAACGCGCCGCCGTTGATGTCGACCGAGCCGGTCTTCATCCGGCGCGCGACGGCCATCGCCCGTTCCTCGTCCGCCGACCATACGGCTCCGGCGAGCCCGTAGATCGAGTTGTTCGCGATGGCCACGGCGTCGCCGTCGTCCTCGAACGGCATGATCGACAGGACCGGCCCGAAGATCTCCTCCTGCGCCAGGTCGCTGTCCGGGTGCACGTCGGCGAACAGGGTCGGGGCGACGTAGTAGCCCGGGCTCGGCACCTCGGCCTCGTTGCCGCCGGTCACCAGGCGTGCGCCGTCGGCGACGCCCCTGGCGACGTACCCGCCGACCCTGTCGAGCTGCGCCTCCGAGACCAGCGGGCCGAGCCGTGTCGTCTCGGCGAACGGGTCGCCGAGGGTGTACTTGCCGGCGGCCTGCGCGGCAAGGTCCACGGCTTCGTCGTAGCGGCTGCGGTGTACGAGCATCCGCGTCCAGGCGGTGCAGGTCTGCCCCGAGTTGAGAAACGCGTTGGCCACGCCGACCTTGACGGCGGCGGGCAGATCGGCGTCGTCGAGCACGATGTTGGCCGACTTGCCGCCAAGCTCCAGGGCGACGCGGGCCACCCGCCCGGCGACCAGCTCGCCGACGCGGCGCCCCACCCGCGTCGACCCCGTGAACGACACCATGTCCACGTCCGGGTGGCCGGCGATCACCTCGCCCACCGCGGGCCCGGTGCCGGGCACGAGGTTCGCGACGCCCGGCGGCAGCCCTGCCTCGTGGATCGCGTCGAACAGCAGGTAGGCCGTCAGCGGCGTCAGCTCGCTCGGCTTGAGCACCACCGTGCACCCGGCGGCCAGCGCCGGAGCGATCTTCGCGACCACCTGCTGGAGCGGGTAGTTCCACGGCGTGATCGCGCCGACGACCCCCACCGGCTCCTTGACGACCAGCGAGTTGCCGATCGTCTCCGTCCTCGGGTGCGCCGCCGCCAGGTCGACGCAGCTGCGCAGCACCTGCAGCGGCACGTTGGTCTGCACCTTGGACGCGATGCGCATCGGGCAGCCCATCTCGGTGGCGATGGTGGCCGCGAGCTCGTCCGACCGCTTCTCGACCGCCTCGTGCAGCCGCTGCAGCACGGCGGACCGCTCCTGCGGGTGCAGCGCCGCCCACGGCTCGAGCGCGCCCCGGGCAGCCGCCACGGCGGCGTCGACGTCGGCCGCCGTCCCCGAGGGAACCGAGCCGACCGCCTGCTCGGTGGCCGGGTTCTCGACCTCGATCGTGTCCGAGGACGCCGGCGGAGCCCAGCGGCCGCCGATGTACATCTCGGTGCGGGTGTTCAGGTGTCGCATGAGATCGTCCGTTCGTACTCGTCGCTGAGGCCTTCGAGCAGCGCCGCGAGCCCCATCTCGAAGGCGCCCTCGTCCACCTGCCGCTGGTGGTCGGTGAGCAGGTGCGCCTGGCGCAGGTGGGGGTAGCGGTCGGCGTAGACGTCGGGATCCGCCGGGAAGCCGTAGGCGAACGAGCCGAGCGCCGAGCCGGCGACGAAGTACCGCATCAGCGCTCCGATCCGGGTCGCGCGGCTCGGCGGCCAGCCCGCCTCGACGAGCGCGCCGAAGACCGCGTCGGCCATCGCGAGCGCCGCGGGACGGCGTCCCGGCCCGCGCGCGAGGAACGGGACGATGTTGGGGTGCTCGGCCAGGGCCGCCCGGTACGAGCGGGCCCACTCGCGCAGCGCGGTGACCCAGTCCTTCGTGCCGAGCATGCCGATGTCGACGTTGGCGATCACCTCGTTGGCGGCCGCCTGCAGGATCTCGTCTTTGGTGGCGAAGTAGTTGTACAGCGACGGCCCGCGGACGCCGAGCGCGGCCGCCAGCTTGCGGGTGGAGAACCCGTCCGGCCCATCGGTGTCGATGAGCTCCAGCGCCGCCGCCACGATCTGCTCTCTGCTGAGCAGGCGTCGCGGGGGACGTGCCATCGCTGCTCCCTTCACAGCGGACCCCGTGAGCGTTACAGTGCTAAAACTTGCACTGCAAGTTTTGTTAGTCAAGTGTCAAGTAGGGAGCCGTCTAATGGACTTCTCGCTGACCGAGGATGAGGTGGCGATCCGGGACACCGCCCGGTCCTTCATCACGCGCGAGGTAATGCCGCTCGAGGGTGAGGTGTTGCGCCGCGAGCGGGTGGGACAGCCGGGCATCGAGCACGATGAACTGCGCGAGTTGCAGCTCAAGGCCCGCAAGTTCGGGTTCTGGGGCCTGTCGACCCCGGAGGAGTACGGCGGCATGGACCTGCCCGCCGTGACCCAGGCGCTGCTGTGGACCGAGGTGGGGCGGTGCATCGTGCCGTTCCGGTTCGGCGGCGAGGCCGACAACATCCTGTACTACGCGAACGAGGAGCAGCGTAAGGAGTTCCTGCTGCCGACCATCGAGGGCGAGCGGATCTCGTGCTTCGCGATCACCGAACCCGGGGCGGGCTCGGACGCGGCCAACATCAAGCTCAGCGCCCGCAAGGACGGCTCGGACTGGGTGCTGCGCGGCGAGAAGACGTTCATCACGGGCGGCAACGAGGCCGACTTCGCGATCGTGATCGCGGTGACCGACCCCGAGCGCGGGGTCCGGGACGGCGGCGCGACCGCGTTCCTGGTGGACCGCGACATGGGGTGGACATCGTCGCCGATCCAGACGATGGGCCCGGCGACGCCGGCGTCGCTGTACTTCGACGACGTCCGCGTGCCGGAGCGGAACATCCTCGGCGAGATCGGCCAGGGGTTCGACCTGGGGATGCAGTGGATCCTCAAGGGGCGCTACACGATCCCGGCCTGGGCGGTGGGCATGGCCGAGCGGGCGCTGACGATGGCTCTCGAGCACGCCAACACCCGCGAGACGTTCGGCGCGCCGATCGGCTCGAACCAGGCGATCCAGTGGATGATCGCCGACTCGGAGGTGGAGCTTGAGGCGGCCCGGTCGCTGGTGCTGCGGGCGGCGTGGACGGTCGACAACGGGGGCCCGGACGTCCGCCATGCGAGCGCCATGGCGAAGCTGTACGCCGCGAACATGGTCAACCACGTGGTGGACCGCAGCCTGCAGGTCCACGGCGGGATGGGCTACACCCGGGAACTGCCGCTGGAGCGGATGTACCGGCAGGCCCGGCTCATCAGGATCTTCGAGGGCACCGACGAGATGCAGCGGCTGATCATCTCGCGCGACCTGCTCCGCGGCTACAC
>JBMCTR010000262.1:0-3733 GCA_048622955.1 Actinomycetota bacterium | reverse complement strand
CTGGTTCGAGTGCTTGATCGTGGTGATCATCACGCTGCTCCCCTCTGGCCGGCCTCGTCGGCGGCGCGGAACGACCGGCCCGCATGGCGCAGGTAGACCTCGTCCAGGGACGGCCGGGCGACGGTCACGGACGCGAGCTCGACGCCCGCGCTCTCCAAGGCCGACAGCACGCCCGGCAGGCTCGCTGCGCCGTCTCCGACCCGGGCGCGCAGCGTCGCGCCGTCTACGTCCACCTCGCGGACGCCGACGACAGACTCGACGGCAGCCTTCCCGCGGCCGTTGACGGACGGGTCGGCGAGCGCGACCGTGACGCTGTCGCCTTCGAGGTCGCTCTTCAGCTCGTCCGGCGTGCCGGCCGCCACGACCGTGCCGCGGTCGACGATGGCCAGCCGGTCGGCCAGGTTGTCGGCCTCCTCGAGGTAGTGGGTCGTGAGCAGGACGGTGAGTCCTTCCCGCCCGGTGAGCCCGGACAGCTCGGCCCACATGTCGGCACGCGCCTCCGGGTCCAGCCCGGTGGTGGGCTCGTCCAGGAACAGCACGCGCGGGCGGTGGATCAGGCCGAGTGCGACGTCGAGCTTGCGCTGCATGCCGCCGGACCACTTCTTGGCGATCCGCTCCGCGGCGTCGGCCAGCCCGAACCGCTCCAGCAGCTCGTCGGTCCGCTGCCGGATCGCCCGGCGGCTCATGCCGTGGATGTGGCCCTGCAGCGCAAGGTTCTCCCGGCCGGTTGCGGTCGGGTCGAAGCAGGGCCGCTGCGGCACGTACCCGATCAGCCGGCGCACCTTCGCGGGCTCGGCGTCCACCTCGACTCCCGCCACGGTGGCGTGGCCGGAGTCGGCACGCGAGAGCGTCGTCAGGATCTTGACGGTGGTGGACTTGCCGGCCCCGTTCGGGCCGAGCAGCCCGAAGACGGTGCCGGACGGCACGGCGAAGCTGACGCCGTCCAGTGCCCGGACTGCCTTGTCGCCGTTTCCATACGTTTTGACGAGGTCACTGACCTCGATCGCCATCGGGGCGTGCTGCCCCGTCGGCTGAGTTTCGGACATGGTTCTCCCTTGCCGGATCGTGGTGGAGAGCCATTGCCCCGCGACTGAACTACCCTTGGTGCTGCGACGTCTCGGGCCTCTCAGCCTTGTCGAGCAGGGCGCCGGCTCGGGCGTGTCAGGCGGCCTCCGCCCGGTGGTGTTGCCGCACCTCCGGCGCGGAGGCCGTTCATTCGGTCAGGTCATCGGTCCATGCGAAGTCCTCCTTGAACTCGTCGCGGATGACGGCCCACGTCTCCTCGTGCGACAGGCCGGTGGCCCGCAGCTCATGAATCCGCCGCCACCAGTCCAGGCCGCCGAGTGAACCGTCCCGCAGGCTGTCGAGCAGGTTCCTGACGAACTCGATCTCGGCCGCAAGCAGTGCGAACTCGTACTCGTGCTCGATGCCGAACAGTCGCGGCATGCCGGCTGCGAGCGCCTGGTCCATCATCCGGGCCCCGGTCTCGTACCGGTCCTGCAGTGATGCCAGCCGCTGCTCGAGCAGGCGGACGACGTCATCGGGGGGTAGGCCCGGCATCAGCGACAGCGCCGCCTCGAACTTCGGAAACTCCTTGACCGGCGTACTGAGCAACTCGCCCAGCCAATCGACCATCAGCCGCTCACCCGACGTCGTGATCGCGTAGACGGTGCGCTCGGGACGCCTCCCTTCCCGGACCGTCTCCCGCGCCTCGATCAGTCCACGCCGCTGCAGCGACTCCACGACGGAGTACAGCGACCCGTAATTGATCTTAATGCTGGCTTCCTTGTGGCGTTCCCGCAGGATCGTGGACATCTCGTACGGATGCATCGGCCGCTCGGACAGCAGGGTCAGCACGGCGAGCGCCAGCGGGTTCGACGGTCGCCCCTGGCCCATAGCGGCACACCTCGATCTTATATCCGAGCCAGACTACTCGACTCCAAGTATCAAATTACAAGTACCAGGCGTCAAGGCTGTTGCCGGACCGGCCGGTGACAGGGGCGCAGCAGCACCTGGGCGGACGCCGGCCCTCCCCCGGGTCAGCCGCGAGCTCGTTGGGAACGCCTCGCTCCCCCACCGGGAGCGGAACGCCGCTGGGGCCGTTAGCACCCTCGAATCGGCATGCTGCCGGGCTATGGACGAGCGCTGTCGCGCGTCCGGCGTCGCACTAGAAAGGTATTCGGCGGCCCCTTGTGAGCGCTAACAAGTCCGGCTATGTTAACGCTAACTATTTTCCGGGATCGATCCATGAGGAGGCCTCGAACTCGGCCCGGCTGCCCGGGCGGCACTTCCGCACCGTCGACGAAGAAGGGAGCGCTGCACATGTTCACCGGTCACTCTGCAGGTGTAAGGAATCGGCTCGCGAAACGAGTGACGGGCACGTTAGCCGTCGTGGCGGCCGTGGGCCTGCTCACGGCGCCGTCGTCGAACGCCGACCTTTCGGCCTGGCACGGAAAGCCGGCTACGCCGAGCATCGACAGCGAGACTTTCGGCACGATGCCGGACGGCACCGAGGTCGACATCTACACCCTGACGAACTCGCGTGGCATGGAGGTCACCGTCCTCACCTACGGCGGGATCCTGCAGTCCATCACGGTGCCCGACCGTCGCGGCAAGTTCGACAACGTCACGCTGGGCTTCGACAACCTCGACGACTACGTCGAGCGCAACGACCCGTACTTCGGCGCGATCATCGGCCGGTACGGCAACCGGATCGCCGAGGGCCGGTTCACCCTGGACGGCGAGGAATACGAGCTGCCGATCAACAACCCGCCGAACAGCCTGCACGGCGGCGACATCGGCTTCGACAAGCGCGTCTGGGACGTCACGGGCACCTTCGAAGACCACGACCGCGTCGGAGTCGAGCTGTCGTACACCAGCCCGGACGGCGAGCAGGGCTATCCCGGAACGCTCGAGACGACGGTCACCTACACGCTGACCAACGCCAACGAGATCCGGATGGACTACCACGCGACGACGGACGCGCCGACCGTCGTCAACCTCACCAACCACGCCTACTTCAACCTCTCGGGCGAGGGCAGCGGCAGCATCGAGGACCACAAGCTGCAGCTGCGGGCCGGCCACTACACCCCCGTGGACGAGACCCTGATCCCCACCGGGGAGATCGCCCCGGTGAGCGGCACGCCGTTCGACTTCACCCGGCCGAGGGCCATCGGCGAGCGGATCCGCGACAACAACGAGCAACTGCACTTCGGCCTCGGGTACGACCACAACTTCGTGCTCGACCGGCAGGGTGACGGTCTGGAGCTGGCCGCCCGGCTCAGCGACCCCGACAGCGGTCGGGTGCTGAGCATCTTCACGACCGAGCCCGGCATCCAGTTCTACTCGGGCAACTTCCTGGACGGGACGCTGATCGGAACCAGCGGCCGGACCTACCGCCAGGGCGACGGGCTCGCGCTGGAGACCCAGCACTTCCCGAACTCGCCCAACCAGCCGAACTTCCCGTCGACCGTGCTCCGGCCCGGCGAGGAGTACGACACGACCACGATCTACCAGTTCTCGCCGCGGCGGCCGGGGCACGGACGCTGACGACAGCTGACTTGCGAAAGGAGCGACGAGTGATGGCACCACGCGGAGGCGGGCGGCGACTGCGAGCCGTCCGGAGCACCCGCATCGGCCTGGCCGGCCTTGCAGCGGCGGCTCTCGTGACCGCCTGCACGGCCGCCGACGAAGCCGGCGACACCGCGACGCGCGACGCCCAGCTCCGCGCCAT
>JBMCTR010000261.1:0-3820 GCA_048622955.1 Actinomycetota bacterium | reverse complement strand
GTCCGCGGTCGCGGCGCGGATGGCCCGGCGCCGCCGGGAGGCGCGGGCGCTGGGGCTGGAAGCCCAGCGCGACCTGCATGACGAGCTGCGCCGGCGGTGCAGGGATGCCGCGCGCGCGCTGCGTGAGGATCCGGACTACCCGCGACTTCGGGAGGGGCTCACCGAGCACGCGATGGCCGTCCTGGGCGGCGACGCCACAGTCGAGGAGAGCCCGGACGGCGGCGTGGTGGCCACCGCGGGAAGTCGGCGGCTGGACCTGTCGCTGCCGGCGCTCGCCGACCGTGAGGTGGACCGGCTCGGCGCGGAGGTGATGCGGCTATGGGCGGCGTGACGGCGGCCGTCCGCCGGGTGAACGGGCCGCTGGTCGAGGTGACCGGGTTGCCCGACGCGGGGATGTTCGACGTGGTCGAGGTCGGTCCGGACCGTATCCCCGCTGAGACGGTGGGCATCGCCGACGGCGTCGTCACCCTGCAGGCCTACGAGTACACCGGCGGCCTGCGGGCGGGGGAGGAGGTCCGGTCGACCGGCGAGCCGCTGTCGGCCAGGCTCGGCCCCGGCCTGATCGGTCAGGTCTTCGACGGCCTGCTGCGGCCGCTGTCGGCGGCGCCGGTGTGGCTGGCCCCCACCGAGCGGGCGGAGCAGGCGGCGCGGCACTGGCCGTTCTCACCGTCCGCCGACGCGGGGGACCACGTCACGCCGGGCTCCAGCCTCGGGACGGTGACGCTGGCCGGCGGCCTGGAGCACCGCGTGCTGGTCCCGCCGGGGGTGTCCGGCGCGCTGTCCTGGGTGGCCGAGGAGGGCGAGCTGGAGGACGACGCCACCGTGGCCGCGGTGGGCGAGCGCCGGATCGGGCTGTGGGAGCGCTGGCCGGTGCGCCGGCCGCGGCCGGCGGCGGCCAGGGAGGACGCCGTCGTACCGCTGCACACCGGGCAGCGCGTGCTCGACCTGCTCTTCCCCGTCGCCCGTGGCTCGGCGGCCGCCGTACCGGGCGGCTTCGGGACGGGGAAGACCGTGCTGCTGCAGCAGATCGCCAAGTGGTGCGACGCGGATGTGATCGTCTACGTAGGGTGCGGCGAGCGCGGCAACGAGATGGCCGACGTGCTCGGCGACCTCGCCGAGTTGACGGACCCGCGCACCGGGGGCCGGCTGATCGACCGGACGGTGATCCTCGCGAACACCTCGAACATGCCGATGATGGCGCGCGAGGCCAGCATCTACACGGCGATCACCGTCGCCGAGTACTACCGGGACATGGGCCACGACGCGGTGGTCATCGCCGACTCCACGTCCCGCTGGGCCGAGGCCCGCCGGGAGTTCGCGTCGCGCACCGGCGCGCTGCCGGCCGAGGAGGGTTACCCGGCCGACCTCGCCTCCGCCCTCGCCGCGTTCTACGAGCGTTCCGGGCGGGTCGAGACGCTCGGCGGGCGGACCGCGTCGGTCACGGTGCTCGGCGCGGTGTCGCCGCCGGGCGGTGACCTGGCCGAGCCCGTGACGACCGCGACGGAGCGGTTCGTGCAGTCGCTGTGGCTGCTGGATCGCGACCTTGCCTACTCCCGGCACTATCCGGCAATCGGCTGGGAGGGCTCGTTCGCGCGGCAGACCGACGCGATCGGTGCGTGGCACGCCGAGAGCGGGGACACCGACTGGGCGGTGCGCCGGGCTCGGGCGGCGAGCCTGCTCGCCGACGCGGACCGGGTCTCGGCGCTTGCGGAGATCGTCGGCACCGGCACGCTGCCCGGTCACGAGCGCATGGTGCTGCTCGCGGGGCGCCTCATCCGCGAGGGGGTGCTGATGCAGAACGCCATGAGCGACAACGACGCGTTCTCCGGCGCCGCGAAGGGGGCCGCGCTGCTGCAGGCGGTGCTGGACGTGGCCGACACGTGCTTCCGGCTGGTCGACCGCGGCGTTCCGGCGACGACGGTGGAGGAGTTCGACTTCGGCCCCCTCGTCCGCGTCCGCGACGAGGCGGGCCCGGACGACGCCGACGCGGTCGAGCGGCGCCGCGACGAGGTGCTACGGGAACTGGAGGAACTGTCGTGAGGGCACCGGCGCTGGCGTCCGCGAACGTGGCGGCGGGCGTCGAGTACACCGACGTCCAGGCGATCCACGGGTCGTTGCTGGTGCTCAGGGATGTGCACGGGGTCGGCTGGGACGAGTCGGCGATCGTCGAGGTCGACGACGGGTCGCGGCGGCACGGCATGGTCCTCGAGGTCGACCGCGACCTGGCGGTGGTGCAGGTGCTCGAGGGCACGGACGGGCTGCGCCCCGGCGGTGTGCGGGTACGGTTCTCCGGCCGCCCGGTGCACGTCCCCGTCGGGCCGGCCTGGCTGGGGCGGGTGTGCAACGGCAGGGGCGAGCCGGTGGACGGCGGCCCTCCGGTGTTCGGCGAGCGCTCCGAGCCGGTGTCCGGGTGGCCGCTCAACCCGGTGCACCGCGAGCCGCCGTCCGAGCCCGTGCTCACCGGCGTCTCGGCGCTCGACGCGCTGACCACGCTGGTGCGCGGGCAAAAGCTGCCGATCTTCTCCGTCCCGGGCCTGCCGCACCTGCGGCTCGCGACCCAGGTTGCGGCGAACGCCACCGCCGGCGAGGCCTCGTTCCGCGTGGTGTTCGCGGGGATGGGCCTCACCCACGCCGACGCCGCGTTCGTGCGCGACGCCCTCGACGAGCGGTCAGCCGCGGGCGAACTGGTCACGCTGATCAACACCGCCGACGACCCGGTGATCGAGCGGGTGCTGGCGCCGCGGATCGCGCTGACTGTGGCCGAGTACTTCGCATTCGCGGAGGGCCACCACGTGCTGGTCGTGATGTCGGACATGACGAGCTACGGCGACGCGGTCCGCGAGGTCGCCGCAGCGCGGGGGGAGATCCCGGCTCGGCGTGCCTATCCGGGGTATCTGTACTCCGACCTGGCGTCGCTGTACGAGCGGTGCGGCCGGGTTCGCGGGCGGCCGGGCTCGGTGACGATCGTCCCGGTGCTGACCATGCCCGGCGGCGACATCACCCATCCCATTCCCGACCTCACCGGCTACATCACCGAGGGCCAGGTCGTGCTCTCCGCCGAGCTGCACGGCCGGGGCCTGTACCCGCCGGTGGACGTGCTGTCCTCGCTGTCCCGGCTGATGCGCAAGGGCGCCGGGCCGGACCGGACCCGCGAGGACCACCTCGACGTGGCGGCCCAGGTGATCGCCGCGCTGTCGCGCGCGCGCCAGGCCGCGGAGTTGGCCGACCTGATCGGCGCCAACGCGTTGAGCGAGACGGACCGGCGCTACCTGGACTACCGGGACGCCGTGGAGCGCCACCTGATGCGCCAGGGCTTCACCGAGTCGCGGACGCTCGACCAGACCCTGGACCTCGTCTGGCAGGCGCTGTCCGTGCTGCCGCGCCGCGAGCTCACCATGCTGCCGGAGAGGCTGCTCCGGGCCCACCTGCAGGAGGCGTCATGAGCCCCGTCGCGACGACCGGACGGGCCGGCCGGCTGCGTCTGCGCCGCCGGCTCGATGTGGCGCGCCGGGCGAGCGAGCTGCTCGACCGCAAGCAGCGCATCCTGACCGGTGAACTGGACCGGTTGGAGCTCGAGTCCCGTCGGACGGGCGATGAGTGGCAGCGCGCCGCCGGTGAGGCGGCGACCTGGTTGCAGCGCAGCGCCGCGCTGGACGGCCAGCGGGGGTTGGCCGCAGCGGCGCCGGTGGCATCGGCGTCGGTGGCCGTGGAGTACGGAGAGGCGATGGGCGTGCGCTACCCCGTTCACGCGACCGTGCAGCCTCCCGACGAGTCGGTACGGTCGGGCAGCTCGGCGCTGGGGTTCGCCGTCGAGGCGCAC
>JBMCTR010000260.1:0-3820 GCA_048622955.1 Actinomycetota bacterium | reverse complement strand
GGCCAACCCTCTTCACGTGATCAATGGGGCTAACGTCACGCGGGGGCGCCGGCACCGTTCTTGGTGCTCGTGATGCGGTAGGCATCGAAGACGCCCTCGACGCCGCGGACCGCCCGCAGCACGTGGCCGAGGTGCTTCGGGTCGGCCATCTCGAAGGTGAACCGGCTCTTGGCGATCCGGTCGGAACCGGTCGAGACCGTCGCGGACAGGATGTTCACGTGCTGGTCGGACAGCACCCGCGCGATGTCGGACAGCAGCCGGGCCCGGTCGAGCGCCTCCACCTGCATGGCGACGAGGAACATGCTGTTCGCCGTCGGGGCCCACTCCACGTCCACGGTGCGCCCGTGGTCCTGGCGCAGCGCCTCCACGTTGACGCAGTCCTCCCGGTGCACCGACACGCCCGACCCGCGGGTGACGAAGCCGACGATCTCGTCCCCGGGCACCGGCGTGCAGCACCGCGCCAGCTTGACCCACACGTCGCTGACGCCCTTCACCATGACGCCCGGGTCGCTCGTCACCCGGCGCCGGCTCCGGCGCTCCGGGATCGTCGCCTCGGCGGCCTCCTCGCTGGTGCCTTCCTCGCCGCCCATGCTCTGGACGAGCTTCTGCACCACGCTCTGCGCCGACGCGTGCCCCTCGCCGACGGCGGCGTACAGCGCCGAGATGTCCGAGTAACGCAGGTCGTTGGCGATCGCGGTCAGCGCCTCGGTGGACAGCATCCGCTGGTACGGCAGGTCCTGCTTGCGCATCGCGCGCGCGATCGCCTCCTTGCCGTGCTCGATCGCCTCCTCGCGACGGGACCGCGAGAACCACTGCTTGATCTTGTTCCGGGCCCGGGCGCTCTTGACGAACGTCAGCCAGTCGCGGCTCGGGCCGGCGCCCTCGGCCTTGGACGTGAAGATCTCGACGACGTCGCCGTTGTCCAGCTCCGACTCCAGCGGCACCAGCCGGCCGTTGACCCGGGCGCCGATGCAGCGGTGCCCCACCTCGGTGTGCACGGCGTACGCGAAATCCACCGGCGTCGCGTTGGCCGGCAGCGGGACGATGTCGCCCCGCGGGGTGAACACGTACACCTCGTTGGACTCGATCTCGAAGCGCAACGACTCGAGGAACTCGCCCGGATCCTCGGTGTCCTTCTGCCAGTCGAGCAACTGCCGCAGCCACGCCATGTCGCTGGGCGCCTGGCCCTCCGTGGCCTTGATGTCGATGGCGCGCTTGCCGTCCTGCAGCGCCTTGGTGTCTTCCTTGTACTTCCAGTGCGCGGCGATGCCGTACTCCGCCCGCCGGTGCATCGCGAGCGTCCTGATCTGCAGCTCCACCGGCTTGCCGCCCGGCCCGATGACCGTGGTGTGCAGCGACTGGTACATGTTGAACTTCGGCATCGCGATGAAGTCCTTGAACCGCCCCGGCACCGGGTTCCACCGGGCGTGCACCACGCCGAGGACGGCGTAGCAGTCGCGCACCGACTCCACCAGCACCCGGATGCCCACCAGGTCGTAGATGTCGGTGAAGTCGCGGCCGCCGACGATCATCTTCTGGTAGATCGAGTAGTAGTGCTTGGGGCGGCCGGTGACGGTGGCCTTCAGCTTGGCGCTCCGCAGGTCCGCGTCAACCTGTTCGACGACGCTGGCCAGGTAGTCGTCCCGCGAGGGCGCCCGCTCGGCGACGAGCCGGACGATCTCGTCGTACACCTTCGGGTGCAGCGTCGCGAACGACAGGTCCTCGAGCTCCCACTTGATGGTGTTCATGCCCAGGCGGTGGGCCAGCGGCGCGTAGATCTCCAGCGTCTCGCGCGCCTTGCGCTTCGCCGAGTCCTTCGACACGTACCGCCAGGTACGGGCGTTGTGCAGCCGGTCGGCGAGCTTGATCACGAGGACCCGGATGTCCTTGGCCATCGCGACGACCATCTTGCGGACGGTCTCCGCCTGCGCGGCCTGCCCGTACTTCACCTTGTCCAGCTTGGTGACCCCGTCGACGAGCATGGCGATCTCCTCGCCGAAGTCGCGGCGCAGGTCGCGAAGCTCGTACCCGGTGTCCTCGACGGTGTCGTGCAGCAGCGCGGCGGCCAGCGTCGGCGGGGTCATGCCGAGCTCGGCCAGGATCGTCGCCACCGCGAGCGGGTGGGTGATGTACGGATCCCCGCTGCGCCGCTTCTGGCCGGAGTGGGCGCTGGCGGCCGCGTGGTAGGCCTGTTCGACGACGCTCAGGTCGACCTTCGGATGGGTGGCACGGACGATCCGGAACAGGTGCTCGAGCGCGGGGTCGGTCTGCTGGCGTTGCGACGTCAGCCGGGCGAGGCGCGCCCGCACGCGGACCGGAGCCAACGTGCTCGCCGACGCCGTCTCTTCTGCCAACACCTCACCTCATGTCAACCGCCGGGTGGCAAGTCTACGCCGCGGGTGCCGGCTCACACGTCGAGCAACACCCGCAGTTCCAGGTTACTCACACGCTCGCGGCCGCGGAGAAATCCGATCGCCATCAGCACGCTCACCGCGACCAACTCGGCGCCGGCGACGGACACCAGCTTCGCCGTGGCCTCGACGGTCCCGCCGGTGGCCAGCACGTCGTCGATTACGAGGACGCGGGCACCGGGCCGGAAGGCGTCCTCGTGGACCTCGATCGTCTCCTCGCCGTACTCCAGCTCGTAGCTCACCGAAGCGGTCTTGTACGGGAGCTTGCCGGCCTTCCGGGCGGGGACGAAGCTCGCGCGGAGGATGTGCGCCACGGGGGCGGCCAGGATGAACCCGCGCGCCTCGATGCCGACCACCGAGTCCACGGTCGGCTGCCCCTGGTCGTCGCGTCCGGCGGCCGCCAGGCCCTCGATCGCGGTCGCGAACGCGGTGGCGTCGCCGAGCAGCGGGGTGATGTCCTTGAAGGTCACCCCGGGCTGCGGCCAGTCGGGGATGTCCCGGATCTTGGACAGCAGCAGGTCACGCTGCGCCTGGTCGAGTGGCGACGGAGAGGCGTCCACGGGCGATGAGACTATCGCGTCGCGCCGCCGGGATCATCCCTGCGGTCTCGGGAGGACGGTTCGTCCGTGGCGGTCTCGCGGTCCTCCCCGGGGTTCTGCTGCGCGGCGTCCTCGCCGAGGTCCACCTCCGGCGAGGCGGACTCATCGTGGAACACCTGGACGATTGCGCGGCGCACGTACGTGTTGACGACGCCCGGCGCGACCTCCAACTCGACCCGGTCGTCGCCGACCGAGGTGACGGTGCCGATCAGCCCGGAGCCGGTCATCACCGTCGCGCCCGGCGTGAGCGAGGACTGGACCTCCTGCAGTTGGCGGCGCTGCTTCTGCTGCGGGCGGATCAGCAGGAAGTAGAAGATGGCGATCAGCAGGACGATCAGGATGATGCTTTCCATAACAAACTCGCGAATCCTCACGCAGGTGGGCAGGTTGCCTCGTGGCAACCGCTTGGGCAGTCTAGTCCAGCGCCCGGTCGGGACGGACCTTCCGGCACCCGGGCGGCCGGTCCGTCACACCCTATTCGCTCTGCGAGAACAGATCTGGCCCCGCCTCGCCGTCCACGCCCGTCAACGGCGACCGGCGCGGCACCGCCATCCCGAGGTGGCGCCAGGCCGCCGGGGTGGCCACCCGCCCCCTGGGGGTACGGGCGAGCAGCCCGGCCCGCACCAGGAACGGCTCCGCGACTTCCTCGACGGTCTCCCGCTCCTCGCCGACCGCCACCGCGAGGGTGCCGAGGCCGACCGGGCCGCCCGAGAACCGCCGGCACAGCGCGTCCAGCACGGCGTGGTCGAGGCGGTCCAGGCCGGCCTCGTCCACCTCGTACACCTGCAGGGCGGCCTGGGCGACCTCGGC
>JBMCTR010000259.1:0-3822 GCA_048622955.1 Actinomycetota bacterium | reverse complement strand
CGGGCGGCAGGCCGAACTTCGGGAACAGGCTCACGTCGAAGAACGCGACCACGTGCGCCACGGCCCCACCCCTCATGGACAGCACCTGGAGCTGGAAGGGCCGGTGCCGGCCGTCGCCGTCCCTCATGTAGAGCCCGAACGCGGGCTGGCCGTTCGCCACCGTCGGAACCATGACCTGGTCGCCGGGCTTCTCCGCCGGACAGTTCAGGGCGATCAGCCGCCCGATCGTCTCGGCGCCCTGATACCACCCGGTGAACGGCGGCATCTCCCAGATCGCATCCTGGGTCAGCAGCTCCACGATGCCTGGGATGTCGTAAGCCTCGAACGCCGCGGCGTAGCGGTCGAGGAGCGCCCGCTGCTCTGGGGAGTCGGGCTCCCGCACGTCCTCCTCGCTGACGCCGACCTGGCTCAACTGCGTCCGCGCGCGTTGCAGCAGGCTGTTGACGGCCGCGGTGGTGATGCCGACGGCCTCGGCGACCTCGGCGGCCCGGAACCTCAGCACGTCCCGCAGGATCAGCACCGCCCGCTGCCGCGGCGGCAGGTGCTGCAGCGCGGCGACGAACGCCAGCCGTACGCTCTCCCGGGAGGTCACGGCCGACGCGGGGTCGGCGACCATCGCGTCCGGTACCGGCTCGAGCCACGGCGCCTCCGGCCGCTCGACCAGTGTGGCGTCCGCCTCCGAGCTGGGCTCGCCGAGCGCGGTGGGCAACGGCCGGCGGCCACGCTGCTCCAGGGCGGTCAGGCAGGCCGTCGTGGCGATCCGGTACAGCCAGGTCCGCAGCGACGAGCGACCCTCGAAGCGATCGTAGGCCTTCCACGCCCGCAGATACGTCTCCTGCACCAGATCCTCGGCGTCGTGCACCGAGCCGAGCATCCGGTAGCAGTGTGCGAGCAACTCGCGACGGAACGGATCGGCCTGCTCGAGAAACTCGTCAGAGGCGGGGCGACTGTCCACCACGGTCATGACGTTACCTGCTCCTCCGTCGCTCCGGGCGTCGGCTACCGCTCCATCTGTGCCCGGTGCTCGTCGCTCAGCTGGATGAGCTGGACGTAGTTGCCGTCCGGATCGATCGCCGTGGCGAACAGGCTGCCGTCCCGGTCCTCGAGCTCGGCGAGCCACGCCGTTCCGAGTTCCTCGAGGCGGGCGACAACCGCCCTGGCGTCGGGCACGTCGAAGTTGAGGATCACGCGGCCGGGCTCGGGGTTCCGGTCTCCCACGTCGTCGCGGCTGTCGATCAGCAGGTGAAACTCGCCGAACCGAAGCACCCTGTACTGGTCCATCTTCTCGTCGTCCGTGGGGTCGAAGGCGGCGGCGTACCAGGCGTGCAGCCGGTCCGGGTCGGTGCTGGCGAGCAGCATGCTGTCGAGGCTGGTTCGTGTCGGTCGTGGCAGTCGTGGCATCGTGTCGTCCTTTCGTGCGGTTGCCTCATGAGGTGTGACTCCGGCGGCGTCCGAAACTCATCGCTGTCGGCCGCAGGCACTAGCCTGTGGCGGGTGGGTTCTCGTCAGCCGGTGGTCGAGTCGGTCGGTGCCCGTCCGTCGCCCGCCCTCGCGCGGCTGGTCGGCCGGTACGTCGGCTACCGCATCGACGGCTTCCCGCCGGGGACGCACCTGGGCCTGCCGTCCGCCAGCCTCACGATCGTGATCAGCCTGGGTGCTCCGACGGACATCCGCACCTGGCACGACGGGTACACGGGCACGGCCAGCTTCCCTGCTCTCGTCGGCGGGCTGCACACCAAGCCCGCGGAGATCGTCCATGACGGGCGACAGCACGGCGTCCAGTTGGCTCTGACGCCGGCCGGGGCCCGTGCCCTGCTCGGGATGCCCGCGGGCGAGTTGGGTGCGACGGTCGTCGCGCTGGACGAAGTCTTCCCCGCCACTGCGGAGCTGACCGGCCGGATGGCTGCCGCACCAGGATGGCGCGGCCGGTTCGCCGTCCTCGAGGACGTCCTGGTCGGCGCGCTGGGTCGTGGAAGCGCCCTGCCCGAAGGCCCGCTTACGCACGCGTGGAACCGGATCGTCGGCAGCGGAGGGCGGGCCCGGGTGGACGACGTCGCGCGGGAGGTTGGCTGGAGCCGCCGCCACCTCGGTCAGCGGTTCCGCCGGGAGTACGGCCTCAGCCCCAAGGACGCGGCCCGCGTCAGCCGCTTCGACTCGTCCCGCCGGCTGGTGGAGCGGCCGGACCGGCCGACGCTCGCCGAGGTGGCGGCGATCAGCGGGTACGCGGACCAGTCCCATCTCGCCCGCGAGTGGAACGACCTGGCTGGGCGCCCTCCCTCGGCATGGATCGCCGACGAGGAGTTCCCATTCGTCCAAGACGAGGCCGGCGAGCCTGTAGCAGCCTGAGCTCATGACAGAGAGCAACGAGAACGGCCCATGGCCGCCAACCGTCACGCCGTACATCGCGGTGCACGACGCCCGCGCCGCGATCGAGTGGTACGTCAAGGTCTTCGACGCGACCCCGCGCGGCGAACCGTTCGTCATGCCGGACGGCTCCATCGGCCACGCTGAGCTCGGCATCGGGGACGCCGTGTTGATGCTGGCCGAGGGCTCCGACGAGGTTCCCGTCCAGCCGCCGCAGGCCGACTCGCCGCACAGCCACACCCTCCACGTCCAGGTGCCGGACATCGACGGGACCGTCGCGCGGGCCCGCCAGGAGGGCGCCGACGTGGAACGGGAGCCGGTCGACCAGCCCTACGGACGCGTCGCGGTCGTGGTCGACCCGTTCGGCCACCGCTGGATGCTGAACCGGCCACCGGCGACCGCGAGCCGGGAGCGCCACGGCGACGTCGCCTACATCACCGTCGCGGTGCCGGCCAGTCGGCCCGCCAGGGAGTTCTACGGCGCGGTTCTCGGCTGGCGGTTCGACCCCGGCGGCGTCGAGGACGGCTGGAACGTGGCGGACGTCCGTCCCATGACCGGCCTCGCGGGCGGCGCCTCCGCCGGTCCGCAGGTCCAGCTGTGCTACCGCGTCGAGGACGTGGCCACCGCCGGAGAGCGGGTTCGCCGGCACGGCGGGACGGCCGGCGAGCCCCAGCACAAGCCGTACGGCCTGCTGGTGGAGTGCGTCGACAACCAGGGGATGCGCTTCCAGCTGTTCCAGCCGGGCGCCTGATTTGGTGCCAATCCACAGCGTCGGACGCTGTGGATTGGCACCACGGGCTGTCAGAGTGGACCCGTGCAGCGCAGGATCCGGTACGTCGACGTGTTCACCGCCGAGCCGTACCGCGGCAACCCGGTTGCCGTGGTTCTCGACGGCGAGGGCCTCAGCTCCGAGGCGATGCAGCGGTTCGCCCGCTGGACGGGCCTGTCGGAGACCACGTTCGTGACGCCGTCGGCGCACGCCCGGGCGGACTACGCGGTCCGCATCTTCACGCCGTCCAGCGAGCTCCCGTTCGCCGGTCACCCGACCCTCGGGACGTGCCACGCCTGGCTCGCGGCCGGCTCCGAGCCCCGCAGCCGCGAGGTCGTCGTCCAGGAGTGCGGCGTGGGTCCGGTCGAGATCCGCCGGACCTCCGACGGGCTCGCGTTCAAGGCACCGCCTCTGCGGCGCTCGGGAACCCCGGACGAGTCGCTCGTACAGCGCGTGGCGTCGGCGCTCAACATCGACCGCGCCGAGATCCGGGACGCTGAATGGGTGGACAACGGCCCGCCCTGGATTGCCGTGCTGCTGGACGACGCCGAGGCGGTCCTCGCCCTCCGGCCCGGCGATGCGGGCGACCTCTTCGTCGGCACCGTGGGTCTTCACCCTCCCGGGTCGCCCGTCGCGATCGAGGTCCGGGCATTCTTCCCCAAGGACGGCGGCACGGCGGAGGACCCGGT
>JBMCTR010000258.1:0-3823 GCA_048622955.1 Actinomycetota bacterium | reverse complement strand
GGCTTTCCCGAGCGGGCCGCCGACGACAAGCGGCAGGCGGTGGAGGGAGCCTTCGCGGAGGTGCGCGACCGGATCGCGGCGCTGCGGCCGGACGCGATCGTGGGCATCTCGGTGGAGCACTTCACCAACTTCTTCATGGACAACCTCCCCGTGTTCGCGATCGCCACGGCGGACGCGTTCGAGGCCCCCGTCACCGACCAGATGGCGGGGTTCCTGCGCGTCGAGCGCCACCGGCACCCCGGGCATCCGACGCTCGCCAAGGCGGTCCGGGAGCACGCGCTGCAGGAGGAGTTCGACCCGTCGCTGGTGGGCGGCGACTTCGCCTGGGACGAGAACTTCTGTGTGCCGCTGAAGCACCTCGACCCGGACAGCCGGATCCCCGTGGTCCCGATCATCGTCAACGCCGTGGCGCCGCCGATGCCGACGCTGCGGCGGTGCTACCGGTTCGGCGAGATGCTGCGGCGGGCGATCGAGGGCCAGGACGAGGCCGGCCGCGTGGTCGTGCTCGGCACCGGCGGGCTGTCCCACTGGGTGGGCATGCCGGAGGCCGGGCAGATCAACACCGACTTCGACCGCGCGTTCCTGGACGCCCTCGCCGGCGGGGACACCGAGTCGATCCTCGGGCTCACCGAGGAGCAGATCGACGAAGCCGGCAACGGCGCGCACGAGATCCGGTCCTGGGTCGTCGCCGCCGGAGCGGCGGGGGGTGCGCCGTTCGACGTGCTCGTCTACGAGCCGGTGCCCGAGTGGCTGACCGGCACGTCCGTCGCGGCCGCCCGCATCTGACCCGTCCCGACCCGTCCCGACGAAGGAGACGCACACTCGATGACCACCCTGCCGAAGATCAGCGCGGAGGACCTCACGGGCGTCATGGCCTACCCGCCGACGCCCGCGCTGCCCGGGGCGGAGCGGCCGGACGCGCGCGACACCGTCGACCTCGAGGAGACCGAGCGGATGATCCGCGCGCTCATCGCCGACGGGGTCGATTCGATCGCGCTCAACGGGACGCTCGGGGAGATGCACACGCTGACCCTCGACGAGTGGAAGGCCTACGCCGCGTGCGTGGCGGACACGATCCGCGATGTCGACCCGGACTTCCCGGTGTTCATCGGGTCCACGACGCTGTCGACGCGGGACACCATCGACCGGATGCGCTACCTGCGCGACGTGGGCATCAACGGCACGCTGCTCGGCCGCCCGATGTGGGGCGAGATGGTCGACGACCTCATGGCGCGGTTCTACACCGACGTGGCCGAGGCAGTGCCCGACATGGCGATCTGCGTCTACGACAACACCGCGGCGTTCCGCGGCGTGATCCCGCGCAGCGTGTACCGGGTGCTCGCGGACCTGCCGCAGGCGCTGTGCGTCAAGTACGCGGGCGGCGCGTCCGTCGGCTTCCGGTTCCACAACGACCTCGCCGTCGTGGGCGACCGGCTGAAGCTGATGGTGATCGAGACCGACTGGTTCCCGGCGGTGCAGATGTACGGGCTGCAGACGCAGCCGATGACCTGGAGCTCCACGACGGCGTGCGGCCCCGCGCCGGTGCTGGCGCTGCGGGACGCGCTGCGGGACGGCCGCACCGAGGACGCGCGCTGGCTCACCGAGCGGCTGCGCTGGGCGCACGAGCCGTTCCTCGTGGGGCAGAACTTCCCCGAGTTCGCCAAGTACAACGTGCCGCTGGAGAAGATCCGGGTGAACGAGGCCGGCTACATCAGCGTCGGGCCGTCGCGTCCGCCGTACACCGTGGACCTCGTACCCGAGCACCACGTCCGGGACACCAAGGACCACATAGCCCGCTACAAGCAGGTCATCGGGGAGGTCGAGCAGCGCTTCGGATCAGGCGGTGCTCGGCGCTAGGCGAGGATGCCCGGCGACGGGGTCCAGCTAGGAGGTTGCGATGCTGCAGTACGACGACAGCGCAGAGGGTGTGCTCTCCCGCCTCGGATCGGCGGGTGACCGCATCGCCGAGGGTCGGCTGCCCGCGTGGATTCTCAACAGCTCCGGAGTGTGGGAGCTCGAACGGGACCGGCTGTTCAGCCGGACGTGGCAGTTCCTGGGGCACGAGACCGAGATCCCGAGCCCCGGCGACTACGTGACACGCCACATCGCGGACAACTCGATCATCCTGGCGCGGGACGAGGAGGGCGAGATCCACGCCCACCTCAACATGTGCCGCCACCGGGGCAACCAGATGTGCAAGGCCGAGATGGGCAACGCCTCGCACTTCCGCTGCTCGTACCACGGCTGGACGTACAAGAACTCCGGCGAGCTGATCGGCGTCCCGTACTTCAACGAGGCGTACCACAAGAAGATCAACCGCAAGGAGTGGGGCCTGGTCCGGGTGCCCATCGAGACCTACGAGGGGCTGATCTTCGGCACGCTCAACCCGGACGCGCCGTCGCTGCAGGACTACCTCGGCGGGTTCACCTGGTACCTGGACTTCTACCTCAAGCCCGGCCCCGGCGGGACCGAGGTGTACGCCCCGCCGGACCACTGGGAGGCCGACACCGACTGGAAGATCTGCGCGGAGAACTTCGCCGGCGACGGCTACCACACCCCCGTGGCGCACCAGTTCGGCTTCGAGCTCGGCTACTTCCCGTCCAGCGGCTCGTCGCACTTCGAGGGGTACGCGGCGCACATCCCGGAGCGCGGGCACGCGATCGGGCTCGGCCGCACGCCGGGCATGTCGCCGTTCGCGGCGTTCCCGGACGCCGTGATCGACGGGTTCAAGCAGACCCTGTCGCCGGAGCAGGTGCAGGTGTTCAGCGAGGTCCGCACGGCGGTCGGGACCGTGTTCCCGAACCTGTCGTTCCTGGTGCAGCCGTTCAGCCGGATCCCCGGCGAGGCGGGCGTGCGGTTCTGCACGATGCGGCTGTGGCACCCCGTCGGCCCCGGCCGGATGCGGATGTACTCGTGGTGCCTGGTGCCCAAGGACGCCCCGCAGGAGTACAAGGACGAGTCCTACCGGGCCTACACCCTGGCGTTCGGCCAGGCGGGAACCTTCGAGCAGGACGACTTCGAGAACTGGATCAACGTGACCCGGCAGGCGGGCTCCTCGCTGGTGCGCGACCTCGACTTCCCGTACCTGATGGGCCTGGACCGCGAGCCGGTCACCGACTTCCCCGGCCCCGGCGTGGTGCACCGGCCCTACGTCACCGAGGCGGGGTTCCGCGCGATGTGGCGCAAGTGGTTCGAGTACGTGTCCACGCCGGAGAACGGAGGTGCGGCGCGATGACCATGTCGTACGTGGTGCCGGCGGTCGACCGCCACGGGGTCACGGCGGCCGACCTCGCCACGGTCGATCTGGAGACCCACCGCCGCATCGAGGACTTCCTGTTCCTCGAGGCCGAGTTGCTCGACGACCGGCGGTTCAACGACTGGGTGCAGCTGTTCGCCGACGACCTGCACTACGTCATGCCGCTGCGCGTCACCCGGGAGGCCCAGGCGGAGTGGGAGCTGTCGCCGACCGGCCGGATCTTCGACGACACCCGCGAGACGATGGGGATCCGGGTGGCCCGGCTGAACACGGAGTACGCCTGGTCGGAGCAGCCGCCGTCGCGCACCCGCCGGCACGTCTCGAACGTCCGGGCACGCCCCGGGGAGGGGAAGGGCGAGTACGTCGTCCGCTCGAACGTGCTGGTGTACCGCAGCCGCGGCGAGCTCACGTCCTACGACCTGTTCAGCGTCGTGCGCCAGGACCTGCTCCGGGAGGCGGGGGACCGGTTCGAGATCGCGCGCCGGCACATCGTCCTGGACCAGAGCGCCGTCGGCGCGCACAACCTGTCGATCTTCTTCTAGGCGGCGTCCCTGTGAGCGAGCACGA
>JBMCTR010000257.1:0-3831 GCA_048622955.1 Actinomycetota bacterium | reverse complement strand
TCCGCCGAGGGAGGTTCGATGCCGGCTCCCCGCTGGTTGGCGCGCGTGAACCGCGTCGCAACCAACCGCCTGGCCAACCACATGGCGCCATGGGCTCCGGGGCTCGGCCTGGTCGTCCACCGCGGGCGGCGGTCCGGCCGCACCTTCCGCACGACCGTCAACGTGTTCCGTCGGGACGGCCGCTTCGTCATCCCGCTCACGTACGGACGCGAGTCCGACTGGGTGCAGAACGTCCTCGCGGCGGGTGGCTGCGAGCTCGTCACGCAGCGCCGGCGTTATGAGCTCGCCCGACCACACCTGTACCGGGACGAGGACGCGCAGGAGATGCCGGCGTTCGTCCGGTTCCTGCTCCGCCGGGTGGTCAAGGTGCCCGACTTTCTCGCGCTCGAGCCGACCGCGGCCGCCGAGCCGGGCGACACCGGTCTCTCCAACGGGTAGCCCGTCAGCCGGTCAGAACGCCTTGCCGGTGCGCTGGCCGTGGTCGTCGTTACTGCCCTCACCCTGCCGTCGCTGCGCACGGCGACCCGACCGGAGTCGATGCGTACCGAGTGAACCGCTCAGTGCTTCGCGGCAGCTTGATCGATCTCGCACCGGGCGAAGTCCAGGACCTCGGCTGCGGCCATCGACCGTCCGCGGGAGCGGGCGGCGGCCAGGTCGCGGGCGCCGAGGCGGTCCTCCAGCGCCGCGGCGAGCTCGGCCAGGCGTTCTGCGTCCGCGCCGTACACCGGCGGCCCGGTTCCGCCGTCGAGGACGGCGCCGAGCAGCACGGCGGCCGCGCGGTCGGCGCCGACGCGGGCGAAGAGCTCGGCCAGGCTTCGCAGTCCGACCCCCAGGTGGGTCCAGTCGTCGGTCTGGGCCCACAGCTCGAGCACCGCGGCGGACGAGCGGAGCGCGTCCGCCGGGTCGCCGTGACGGGCTCTGAGGGCGGTCGCGGACACCCCCGCGACACCGAGCACCACGCGGCTCCGTACCGGGCCGGCAAGCTCGATCACCCGGTCGAGCACCGGTGCGGCAGCGTCCGGGTCGCGATCCAGCAGCGCCTCGGCGACGGAGTAGCGCGCCAGGGCCATCATGGTGGGATTGCCGAGCCGGTCGGCGTGGGACCTCGCGTGCTCGGCCGCGGCTATTGCTTCCTCGGTACGGCCGGCGTAGGCGAGCGCCAGGGCTTGCACCGTCCACGGCAGCAGGTCGTAGGGATCGGCTGCGAGCCTGGCGGCACGGTCGGTGAGGGCGATGCAGTCGTCCAGCCGGCCTTCCCACAGGGCGATGTGCGCCTGCACCTCCAGCAGGACGAGCCTGCCGGGGTGGTCACCGGCAGACGCCGCGGCAAGCCCGCGCTCGGCGAGCTCGAGGGCGCGCGCCCGCTGGCCCCGAAGACCGCATCCCCAGCCGGCGGCGCCGCAGGCGTGCGGCCACAGGGCATGGGCATCGGCTCCTGCCAGGTTCGCTGCAGCATCCGCCCACCGCAGCACCTCGTCGTTCAGCCGCCACACCGCGTAGCGGAACAGGGAAGTGGACAGCCGCAAGGCCAGGTCCGGGTCACCGTTCGCCATCGCCCAGCGGTGCGCCTCGCGGAAGTTGGCGAGGTCCCGCTCGATCCGCTCCACCCATGCTGCTTCGTCGGGCCCGCGCACCCCGTTGCCCGCCTCCTCGGCGAGCTCGGCGTAGTAGCTCGCGTGGGCCCGGTGGAGCCGCTCCAGGTCTCCGGACTCGGCGAGATGGGAGCGGCCGTACTCGCGCAACGTCTCCAGGAGGCGGTACGAGATCTCGCCCTGCGGCGGTCCGACGGTCACCATGGACGCGTCGACGAGCCGCCCGAGCAGGTCGACGATCTCACCCTGCTGGACGGGGTGGCCGGCGCACACCCGCTCGGCCGCGGCCGGGGTGAACTCGCCGGCGAACACCGAGAGGCGCTCGAACAGCCGGCGTTCCGTCGTGCTGAGCAGGTCGAACGACCAGTCGACCACGGCGCGCAGGGTTCGATGGCGAGCCAGTCGGCCCTCCGGCCGGCGCGTGAGCAGCCGGAAGCGATCGTCGAGGCGCTCGGCGATGTCTGCCGCGTTCAATGACCGCGTCCTCGCGGCGGCGAGCTCGATCGCCAGCGGCAGCCCGTCCAGCTTGCGGCAGATCTCGGTGACACTGGCGCGGTCGGCCGCTGCGAGCTCGAGACCGGGCCGGACGGTGCTGGCGCGCTCCGTGAACAGCTGCACCGCGGCACTGGGCCTGGTCTCGCAGCCGTCGGTCTCGGTGACAGGCAGCGGCTCCACCGCCCACGTCTTGGCTGCATCGATGTCCAGCGCGACGCGGCTGGTGGCGAGCACGGCCACCTGCGGGCAACCGGCCGCCACCGTATCGAGCAGCCGGCTGGTCTCGGGGGCGACGTGCTCGCAGTTGTCGATCACCAGGAGTGCCCGCCGGCCGGACAGGAAGTCGACGACAGAGGTCTCGACCGTGTCCTCGGACTGGTGAAGCGCACCCAGGCTCGCGGCCAGGGCGTCGAGGACCGCTTCGGCAGCCGTCACCGACGCGAGATCGCACCACCACGCGCCGTCGGGGTAGCGGTCGGCCGCCTCCTGGGCGGCGCGCAGCGCCAGCCGCGACTTGCCGACCCCGCCGGGCCCGACCAGGCACACCACGCGGTGCTCATCCAGCGCCGCGACGACCTCTTCGGTCTCGCGCGTACGACCGACGAAGCTCGTCCGTTCCGACGGCAACCGGCCCGGCTGTTGCTCGGTGCCGACCTCGGTTGCCGGTGGCGCCGTACGCGACTCCCAGGCCAGGTCAGGGCTGTGCCGGAGCACGGCATGCTCCAGCGCGCGGAGGCGCTGCGAGGGCTCGAGGCCCAGTTCGCGGTCCAGGCGCTCGCGCAGCCGCCGGTAGACCTCGAGCGCCCTCGTCTGTTGCCCGCACCGGTACAGGGCGATGATCAATTGCTCGTGCGCGCGTTCGCGCCACGGATGCTCCGCGACGAACGCCTCGGCCTCCGCGACAGCCTCGGAGTGACGGCCCATCGCCAGCTTGAGGTCGAGCAGGTCCTCGGTGGCCGCGAGCCGCAGGTCCTCGAGCCGAGCGGCCTCCGGCTTCGCGAAGTCCGCGTCGGCGAACTCCGCAAAGGCGGGTCCGCGCCACAGCGCCAGACCCCCTTCCAGCGCCGCCGCAGCCTGCTCCGGACGCCGCGACTGGTCACGTGCTTGGGCCACGAGCCGCTCGAACCTGCCGGCGTCGACCGTGTCCGGGTCGACGTCGAGCACGTAGCCCGGCGGACGAGTGAACAGGCACTCCTTGTCGCCGCCGTCGTGCAGGGCGCGCCGCAACCGGTACACGTGCGTGCGGAGGCTCTCCAGTGCCGTGTCCGGAGGACGGTCTCCCCACAGCGCGTCGACGAGGCGATCGACCGACACGACGGCGCAGCGCTGCACGAGCAGCGCCGCCAGGAGCGTGCGCTGCGCGGGGCTACCGAGGCTGATCGTCGAGCCGTGCCGCTTCAGCTGCAGCGACCCGAGGACCCCGAACTCGATGGTGCCGATGATCCCTCCCCATCGCTGCCGGTGGTGCCATGGTACGGGCGGTCCCTCCGGCGGAGCGTGCGATGGCGCTGCCAGTGCCGGACGGCGGCTGCGGGGCGTGTCGCTGTTATCGAGCCGCTATCCCGCCGTTACGGCCGTCGGCCACGCTGGCAATGCACGGCGAAGCACAGCGATCAAGGAGGAGTCATGGAGCTGTACGCGATCTTCCGTCGTTCGGCATGGACGCCGGACGAAGGCGAGGCTGCCGATGCGCGGTCCAACGCCGAGCTCGAGCGGCGTTCCGGGGAGGTCCGCAAGATCCGCA
>JBMCTR010000256.1:0-3832 GCA_048622955.1 Actinomycetota bacterium | reverse complement strand
GCCGGCGACCTGGACCGCGACCCGCACGTCTGGCTCGACCCCATCGTGATGACCAGCATCGCCGATGCGCTCGCCGACCGGCTCGGCGAGATCGCGCCCGGAGAGGCGGACCGCTACCGGGAGCGCGCGGACGAGCTCATCGCCGAGTTGCACGACCTGGACCGCGAATACGAAACCGGTCTGGCCGACTGCGCGCGGCGGGTCGTCGTCACCAGCCACGGCGCCTTCGGGCACCTGGCGCACCGGTACGACCTGGAGATGGTCGGCGTCTCCGGGATCGACCCGGACGCCCAGCCCTCGCCGGCCCGCCTCGCCGAGGTGCAGCGCGTGATCGAGGCCGAAGGTGTGACCACCATCTTCTACGAGAGGCTCGTCGACCCGGCCGTTGCCGAAGCGCTCGCGGCGGATCTCGGCGTCCGCACGGACGTGCTCGATCCCATCGAAGGGCTCACCGACGACACGTCGGACGAGGACTACCTCAGCCTGATGCGGGCTAACCTGGACGCGCTCAGAGAGGCGAACGGCTGCTCATGACCGGTCCAGACAGCGTGGTGGAGATCGAGCACGCCCGGGTGGTGCTCGGCGAACGCCCCGTCCTGCACGGCGTAGACCTGGACGTTCGATCCGGCGAGGTCGTGACGCTCCTCGGGCCGAACGGCTCCGGCAAGTCGACGCTCGTGCGCGCCGCGGTCGGGCTCGTCCCGCTCACGGCCGGCGAGATCCGCCTGTTCGGCACGCCGCTGCAACGTTTCCGTGACTGGTCGCGCATCGGCTACGTCCCGCAGCGCAGCTCCGCCGCCGGCGGCGTCCCGTCCACCGTCCGCGAGGTCGTCACGTCCGGGCGACTGGCCCGGCGGCGCCCGTTCCAGCCGCTGCGCGCCCGCGACCGGGAGGCTGTCGAGCGCGCGATCGAGCTCGTCGGGTTGGCCGACCGTGCGGACGCCGGCGTCGCCACGCTCTCCGGCGGGCAGCAGCAGCGCGTCCTCATCGCGCGGGCGGCGGCCACGGAGCCCGACCTGCTCGTCCTGGACGAGCCGAACGCCGGTGTCGACCGGCGCAGCCAGGAGGCGTTCGCGCGGGCGCTGCGGACCTTCGTCGCGTCCGGACGTACCGTCCTGCTGGTGCTGCACGATATGGGGCCGCTGGAGCCGCTGGTGGACCGCGCCGTGGTGCTCGACACCGGCCTCGTGGTCTACGACGGGGCGCTCCCGGTACCGGCCCACCTGGCGGGAACGCCGCACGACCACGGCCGGCTGTCCCAGCCCGAACGGGGCCTGCTCGGATGAACCTCCTGGCGTACGACTTCATGCAGCGGGCGCTGCTGGCCGCCCTGCTCACCGGCCTGGCGGCGCCGGCGATCGGGACGTACCTCGTGCAGCGCAGGCTTGCCCTGATGGGCGACGGCATCGGGCACGTGGCCCTGACGGGGGTCGCCGTGGGCCTGCTGACCGGGTGGGCGCCGGTGTGGACGGCCGTCGTCGTGGCGACCGCCGGCGCGGTGGCGATCGAGACCGTGCGGGCCCGCGGCCGGGCGTCGGCGGACGTGGCGCTCGCGATGCTGTTCTACGGCGGCATCGCCGGAGGCGTGCTGCTGACCGGGCTGGCGGGCAGCACCGCCGCCACGCTGAACACGTACCTGTTCGGCTCGATCACCACCGTCTCCGCCGCCGACCTGTGGGTGATCGGCGTGCTCGCCGCCGCGGTGCTCGTGCTCAGCGTGGGCCTGCGGCCGCAGCTGTTCGCCGTGTGCCAGGACGAGGAGTACGCCCGGGTCACGGGCCTGCCGGTGCGCCTGTACAGCGTGCTGATCGCCGTGATGGCGGCCGTGACGGTCACCGTCGCGATGCGGACGGTCGGCCTGCTGCTGGTAAGCGCCCTCATGGTGGTGCCCGTCGCGACCTCGCAGCAGCTCACCCGGGGGTTCCGCGCGACGTTCACCCTCGCGCTCGGCATCGGCGTGGCCGTCTCGCTGGGCGGCGTGGTGTTCGCCTACTACGTGGACGTCGCGCCCGGGGCGAGCATCGTCGTGCTCGCCCTGGCCGGCTTCGGCCTGTCGTGGCCGCTGTCCACCCTGGTGCGCCGGTACCGGCGTCAGCGCCTCGAGGCCGAGGACCCGCGGCTCGCCGGCGCCCACGTCACCGCGGAGGCGCACCCGCACGAGCACGGCCCGGGGTGCGGCCATCCGGCCGTCGAGCACGAGGACCACGCCGACTACCTGCACGACGGCCACCTGCACGCCGTCCACGAGCAGCATTACGACGAGCACTGACACCCCCTTCACGTGATCAATTGGAGCCCGATCAGCCAGCGGAGCCGTACCTGCGGTCGCGGCCGGCGTACATCTCGATCGCCTGCCAGAGGTGGCGCCGGTCGAAGTCCGGCCAGAGCGTGTCCAGGAAGGCGAACTCGGCGTACGCGGACTGCCACAGCAGGAAGTTCGACGTCCGCTGCTCGCCCGACGACCGGACGAACAGATCCACGTCGGCGAGGTCCGGGTTGTACAGGTAGCGGGCCAGCGTCCGGTCGGTGACCCGGTCCGGGCGTACCTTCCCGGCGACGGCGTCGGCGGCCAGGGCGCCGGCCGCGTCGGCCAACTCGGCGCGCCCGCCGTAGTTCACGCAGAACTGCAGGGTGATCACGTCGTTGTCCCGGGTCCGGCGCTCGGCCTCGGTCAACTCGTCGATGACGCTCTTCCACAGCCGGGGCCGCCGTCCGGCCCAGCGCACCCGGACCCCGAGGTCGTCCAGCTCGTCGCGCCGGCGGTGGATCACCTCGCGGTTGAACCCCATGAGGAACCGGACCTCGTCGGGCGAGCGCCGCCAGTTCTCCGTCGAGAAGGCGTACGCGGACAGGCACTCGACGCCGATCTCCACGGCCCCGTGGATCACGTCCAGCAGCGCCGCCTCGCCTGCTTCGTGTCCCTTGGTCCGCGGCAGCCCGCGCTGCCGCGCCCACCGCCCGTTGCCGTCCATCACCAGGGCGACGTGCCGCGGCAGCAGGTCACGCGGGATGTCGGGGGGACGGGCGCCGGACGGGTGCGGCCGCGGCGCGGCGTACGTCTTGCGGCGAGCCATCACACCCGCTCGACCAGCGTCAGCGAGCGCAGCCCGCGCTCGAGGTGCCACTGCAGGAACGCCGCGATGATGCCGCTCGCCTCCCTCCGGGCCGCCGCCGCGCTCGCCTCCGCGACGTCCCAGTCGCCGGTCAGCAGCGCGGACAGCAGCGCCATCGTCTGCTCGGCCGGCGCGACGGTCGCCGCGGGCTTGCACGCCAGGCACACCGTGCCCCCTGACCCCACCGAGAAGAACCGGTGTGGTCCGGGCGCCCCGCAACGGGCGCAGTCGACGAAGCTCGGGGCGAACCCGGCGACGGCCAGCCCGCGGAGCAGGTAGGCGTCCAGCACCAGTGCCGGGTCGCGCGTCCGGCCGGCGAGCGTGTGCAGCGCGCCGACGAGCAGCCGGTAGTGCTGGAGCGCCGGCTCGCCCTCCTCGGCAGCCAGCCGGTCCGCCGTCTCCAGGATCGCCGTCCCGGCGGTGTAGCGCGCGTAGTCGCCGCCGATGTGCTTGCCGTACGGCGCGATCATCTCGGCCTGGGTGACGATGTCGAACGTGCGGCCGGTGGCGAACTGGAGGTCGACGTGCATGAACGGCTCGAGGCGCGCCCCGAACTTGCTCGTCGTCCGGCGCACGCCCTTCGCGGCCACCCGCAGCTTGCCGTGACCGCGGGTCATGACGGTGACGATACGGTCGGCCTCGCCCAGCTTCTGGGTGCGCAGGACGACACCCGCGTCGCGGTAGAGGCTCACCGGCTCATTGTCGCACCACGGCCGTGG
>JBMCTR010000255.1:0-3838 GCA_048622955.1 Actinomycetota bacterium | reverse complement strand
GTGGCGAGCAGGTCGCCCCCGTTCCGGGGGAAGACGTAGTGGTGGTCCATGGCGGTGGTGCAGCCGGACAGCAGCAGCGTGGCGATCGAGGCGCGTGCGGCGGCGCGGACCGCATCCTCGTCGATGCGCGCCCAGATCGGGTACAGCTCGGTGAGCCAGTCGAACAGGATCGCCTCCTGCGCGAGCCCCCTGGTCAGCCACTGGTAGAAGTGGTGGTGCGTGTTGACCAGCCCCGGTGTGACGAGGCACCCGGTGCCGTCGACGTACCTGGTGGGCACCTGGTCGGTGTAGCGGGGCGGTTCACCCGCGCCGACCGCGACGATACGGTCGCCCTCGGTGACGACGTGGCCGCTCGCGATCTCGGTGTCGGCGGGGTCCACGGTGGCGATCGTGGCGTTGCTCACGACGAGGCGTTGGCTCATGCTCGTCACGATGTCACGTGTCCGCGACGGTCGCGTGCAGCCTTGGAGGTGTTGCCGGTGCCGCAGCCGGAGGGGATCGGGCTCGCCGCGTTCAACGAGCTTCCGGCCGAGGAGGCCGTGGACGCGCTGCTGGCGTGCTGCTCGTCCCGCGCCTGGGCGGAGAGGGTCGGCGCGGGACGTCCGTACGTCTCGACGGCGCAGCTGTACGCCGCCGCCGGCGAGGCGGTCGCCGCCATGACGGAGGAGGACCTCGACGAGGCGCTGGCCGGGCACCCGCGGATCGGCGAGCGGCCGGCGTCGGGGCACTCCGCCTCGTCGGCCGGGTGGTCGGCGAGGGAGCAGTCCGGCGTGACGGGCTCTGATGAGCTCGTGGCGGCCAACCGGGAGTACGAGGAGCGGTTCGGCCACGTCTACCTGGTCTGCGCGACGGGGAGGACGGGCCCCGAGTTGCTGGAGATCCTCCGGCGGCGGCTGGGCAACGACCCGGCGACCGAGCGCCGCGTGGTCCGCGAGGAGCTGGGTAAGATCAACAAGATCCGGCTGCAGCGGCTGGTGGAGCCCGACGGTGGGGAGCAGCGATGAGCCCGGCGAGGAGCCCGCAATGAGGCCGGCGACAAGCATGGTGACCACGCACGTCCTGGACACCAGTCGCGGGCGGCCCGCGGCCGGCGTCGGAGTCCGCTTCGAGCGGGTGACCGACCGGGGCGCCGAGGCGGTCGGCGGGGGCACGACCGACGCAGACGGCCGGCTCCGCGACCTCGGCCCGGAGGTGCTCGACGGTGGGACGTACCGGCTGGTGTTCGGCACCGGCGACTACTTCGCCGGCCTGGGGCAGGACACGCTGTACCCGGAGGTGGCGATCACGTTCACCCTTGCCGCGGACGGCGGGCACTACCACGTGCCGCTGCTGGTCAGCCCGTTCGGCTACACGACGTACCGGGGAAGCTGAGCCGTGGGCATCGTCCTGGGACCCAACCAGTACGGCAAGGCGGAGACACGGCTGGTCCGGATCCACCGCGACACGCCCCGGCACGAGATTCGCGACCTGCTGGTCTCGACGTCGCTGCGCGGTGACTTCGCGGCCGCGCACCTCGAGGGTGACCAGTCCAACGTGCTGCCGACGGACAGCCAGAAGAACACCGCGTACGCGTACGCCAAGGAGCACGGCGTCGGCGAGATCGAGGACTACGCGCTCACGCTGGCCCGCCATTTCGTCGACGATGTGGGTCCGGTGACGGCCGCGCGCGTTGACGTCGAGGAGTACGGCTGGGACCGCATCGAGGTCGGCGGCCGCGGCCACGACCATGCGTTCGTCCGGCGCGGCGGTGAGGTGCGGGTGGCTGCTGTCGAAGTGGATGCCGCGGGCTCGGCGTCCGTGGTGTCGGGGCTGAAGGACCTGACCGTGCTGAAGTCCACGGGCTCGGAGTTCCGCGGCTTCCTGCATGACCGGTACACCACGCTGGCCGAGACGGACGACCGGGTGCTGGCCACGTCGCTGGACGTCCGGTGGCGGTACGGGACGTCCGCGGCCGACTGGGGCGCCGCCTACGCCGGGGCGCGGGCGGTGCTGCTCGAGCGGTTCGCCGGCACCCACAGCCGGGCGCTGCAGCACACCCTGTGGGAGATGGGCCGCGGCGTGCTGCAGGCGTGGCCGGACATCGCGGAGATCCGGCTGGTGGCCCCGAACAAGCACCACTTCGTGGTGGACCTGTCGCCGTTCGGCCTGGACAACGAGGGCGAGGTCTTCCACGCGGACGACCGCCCGTACGGCCTCATCGAGGCCACGGTGACCCGCGACGACCCGTAGGGTTCGATCACGTTCGGCAGGAGAAGTTCGCACGGACGGGGAGCGTCCTAGCGCGGCCACGGCGGCCGGACGCCGCCGGTCTTGTTGTCTGTCAGCGTAATCCGAGTTTGGCCGAACACGCAGGCCAGGCGGTAGCCCAGCCTTGGATTTCCAGTAGCCGCTGCGCCCTCGCGATCTGTTCTGCCGGAGAGGCGTGGTGCGGGTAGCCGGTGCCGCCGACCGCCCGCCAGGACGCCAGCGAGAACTGCAGGCCGCCGTAGTAGCCGTTACCCGTGTTGATCGACCAGTTCCCGCCGGACTCACATTGGGCGACCCGCGCCCACACGCCTCCCGACGGGCCGGATCGTTCAACTGGCGAGCTTGCGCCTGTCGAGCCGCTGATCGTCACCCGTTGACCGGGGTAGATCAGGTTGGGGTTGTCGATCTGCGGGTTGGCCGCATCAAGCGCCTGCCAGGTAGTTCCGTGATCGGAAGCGATCTTGGCCAGTGTGTCGCCGCGCTCGACGGTGTGCGGATCATGCGCCGCCGCCGGTACAACGGGTGCGGCGAGCAGCGCTGCTGCTGTTGTGATCGTAACGCTGATTGCCTGTCTCATACCTGGCCAGTGAAAGACCCATTACTGGCAAGTCGCAACCCATAGTCATTATCGATCACGGAAAATTTCGCTGCTAGCGTGATCGCGTGGCAGCTAAGCACATCTGGGTTCGCGATCAAGACCTGCCGCTCTGCGGCGCCTAGTCGCCTACGCCGCCGATCACCGGCTCACCGTGGGCGCTGCCGTGCTGAACGCGATTCAAGAGTTTCTCGAACGGCACGAGGATGAATAAAAAGCCCCAGCCCGCCGAAGCCGGGGACGGGAGGCTTTATTGCCTGCCGTTGCCGCCGGTGCCCCACAAGCGGAAGAAGCACCCGCCGTGCTATTAGTTCGCACGCTGATACCACCGCAGGGCGTCGGGGATTCGGCTCCCCGACGCCCTGGCAACAATTGCGAACAGACAGAAACCGAGCTCACGGGACCCACTGCCCGCATCGGGTCGCTGCGTGTAGGTAAACACCCCGGTTGAGACCTTAGCACGTGCGTTTAACGCCAATGTTCGCGTTTCCCCGTGGCTTAGCTTTTTCCAAGGGCCAAACCACGGGAGTCTTCAGAAAATACCGTCCGCTCGTTTGCGATCGTACGGGTCTTGAATATGCGAGTCGAGCTTTTGCTATTGCTCCTGGCCCGCGGCTGTGCCGTCGTCTGCCGCAACGTGGTCGCCTGCTGGGACGGACGCGAAGCGGCATTGGCCGGCGCGGCATTCGTCCAGGACCTCGAGCGCGTGGCGGCGGGTCCGCTGCAGCTCGGCGATCCTGGCCTCGATCCGCTCGATGACGGCCTCCAGGCGCCACCGCTCGCTGTCGCAGGAGGCGCCGCCGCTGTCATGGGCGCGAAGGGCCTCGATGATCTCGTCGAGGGTGAACCCCAGCCGCTGGAGCTCGCGCGCCATCCTGATCCGCTCGACGTCCGCGTCGGTGAAGATCCGGTAGCCCGACGGCCGCCGGGCCGGCGCCGGGAGCACGCCGCGCCGCTCGTAGAAGCGGATCGTGTCGATGGTCACGTCCGCCTGCC
>JBMCTR010000254.1:0-3887 GCA_048622955.1 Actinomycetota bacterium | reverse complement strand
ACCGTCACGGTGGCGGCCATCGCGCCCATCGGCACCTCGGTCAGGGTGGAGAAGAACAACCCGATGGCGCCGAGCGTCGCGAGCATCGCGGTCATGTAGGCGACGACCAGCGCGGCCCGGCCGAGGGCGTCGGCCATGCCGACCGCGGTGCCCGACAGCAGCACGACGTCGCCCGCGGGGAACAGCACGAGCCCCGTCACGAGGCCGCTTCCGACCACCGTGACGACGCAGGCCAGCGCGAAGGCGGCCACGCCGGTGTACTTGACCGCCAGCAGCCGCGTGCGGCCGACGGGGACGACGAGCAGGTTGCGCAGCGTGCCGGAGCTCGCCTCGCCGGCCACGGAGTCTCCGGACACCACGGACAGCGCCATCGGCAGGAACAGCGTCGAGGAGAACACCAGCGACGCCATGCCGAGGAAGAACCCGTTCTGGGTGACCTGGGCCAGCAGCGGCGGTCCTCCGCCGGAGGGGCCCGCGAGCCGGACGGCGACCCCGAGCAGGATCGGGGCGGCCGCCAGCACCGCCAGCAGTGCCAGGTTGCGCCGCCGCCGGAACACCAGCCGCAGCTCGGAGCGCAGCAGCCGGGCCGCGGGAACCGCCCGTCGCGCTGCGGGCGCCGGCCGGTCGAGGACGAGCTCACTCGTCGACATCGAAGCCCTCCCCGGTCAGCTCGACGAACACGTCCTCCAGGTCGGGCTGCTCGAGCACGAACTGCCGGACCGGCACGCCCTCGGCGACGAGCAGCTCCACCAGCCGCTCGCCGGCCACCTCCCGGAGGTCGGCCACGACGCCGTTCGCCCGGATCGCCGGCTCCCCGGTCCCGGCGCGGTGCAGCACGGCGGCCGCCGCCGCGGGGCGGGACGTGTCGACCCGCACCCGCGTCCCGGCCGCCTGCCGCAGCTCGCCGAGCTCGCCGGAGAACACCAGCCGGCCGTGGCTGAGCACGCCGACGTGGCTGCACACCTGCTCGACCTCCGCGAGCAGATGTGACGAGACGAACACGGTGGTGCCGCCCGCCCCGACGTCCCGGATGATCGAGCGGACCTCCCGGGTGCCCTGGGGGTCGAGCCCGTTGGTGGGCTCGTCCAGCACGAGCAGCTCGCGTGGACGCAGCAGCGCCGCGGCGAGGCCGAGGCGCTGGCGCATGCCGAGCGAGTACGCCCGGTACCGCTTACCGGCCGCGGCCGCCAGCCCGACCCGGTCCAGCGCCTCATCGATGCGCCGCCGCGCTCCGCGCCCTGGAACCGTCCGGTCGGCGGCGTCCAGCCGGAGGAGGTTGTCGCGCCCCGACAGGTAGGGGTGGAACGCCGGCCCCTCGATGAGCGCCCCGACGCGCGGGAGCACGGCGCCGGCGTGGTCCGGCATCCGGCGGCCGAGCAGATCGATCTCGCCGGCGGTGGGGGCGACCAGGCCGAGCAGCATCCGGATCGTCGTGGTCTTGCCGGAGCCGTTGGGCCCCAGGAAGCCGAACACCGACCCGGCCGGGACGGTGAGCTGCAGGGAGTCCACGGCGACCTGGCCTCCGGGGAACCGCTTGGTGAGCGCCTCGGTGCGCACCGCCGGCGTGCCGGCCGCGTGCTCCGCGGCGGGAGCGGCCGTGAGGTCGAGCGCGGTCACCGGCTCGCCGCCTCCTCGAGCACGTCCGGGGTGACGGCGCCGACCAGCAGCGTCCCGTCGTCCAGCCACAGCGCGGAGACCAGCGCGGTCTCGAACAGAGTGCCCGAGCCGTACTCGCCGGAGACCGCGGTGCCGGAGGCGAGCAGAGCGTCGGCCAGCGGGCTGTCGGCCGCCTCGTCGGGCAGCTCCACGTCAGGCACGACGAGCACCGACGTCCAGTCCTCGCCGACGACCGTGGGCCGCCCGCCCGGGGCGTGCTCGCCGCCCGGGGCGTGCTCGCCGGGCCGGCGCTGCATGCCCTTCGCCATGAGCTCGCCGAGGCTGCGCTCCTCGACGGTGGCTCCCGGCGGCGGGTTGAACCGGTACACGTCCGGGGACGGCTCGGCGAACGTGACCGACGTGAAGCCGACCTCGACGGCGGGGTCCTGGGCGCCGCGGGCGTTGACCTCGAAGCGCAGCGGCATCGAGGTCTCGGCGTCGACGGCGAGCCGGATGTCCGCGATCAGCGAGCGGTCGTCCCGGGGGCTGATGACCAGCTCGTACGCGGCCCGGTCCGCCACCTCGGTGGTCCCCGGGACAGTGACCTCGGTGGAGGCGTCCAGCGCGGCGAGCGCCCGCTCGGCGGCCTGCTGCGGGGTCGCGGGCCCGCGCGGCAGCTCCGGGCGGTCCGTGCCGTCGAGCGTCGCGGGGACCTGCAGGTGCTCGGCGGTGTTGGTGGAGCTCGTCCACAGCCACACGTCGGTGCCGTTGCGGATCACGTTGACCTCGTCGAACGAGTCCATCAGGGCGAACCGCGCCTGCGTGGGGGAGGTGTACCAGACCCGTGCGGTGTGCGAGCCGGTGAGCATCGACAGCAGGGACGTGGTGTCGTGCTCCCCGTCGACGCCGGGAAGCTCGGGCAGCCCGAGTCGCGACGTCTGGACGATCGTGCCGCTGAACGGCTGCGGCTCGGCGTCGTGGACGTCGGCGAGCAACTCGGCGGGGGTCTTGTCGGGCAGGTCCGGCGACGACGCCCCGGCCAGCAGCGTCCCGCCGCCGATCGCTGCGCCGAGTGCCACGGCTGTGACGGCCGGCACCGCCCAGCGGGCTCGCCGGGAACGAAGGAAGGACCTCATGGCGGTGCTCCAGATGTCTGCGGGTTTCGTTGCTTACCACTGTGCCGCAGCAGCGCTGTGAACGTGCTGAGAAGGGAGGGGATCCCCAGTGCGGGCACCGGCGCCGGCGGGGCAGGCTTGACCCATGCGCATCCTGGTCGTGGAGGACGAGGTCCGGCTGGCGCAGGCGCTGCAGCGCGGCCTGCGCGCGGAGGGCTTCGCCGTCGATCTCGCCCACGACGGCGAGGAGGGGCTGTTCCGCGCGCGGGAGGGCGGCTACGACGCCGTGGTCCTGGACATCATGCTGCCGAAGCTGTCGGGCTACCGGGTGTGCCGGGCCCTGCGCGCCGCGGACAACTGGGTGCCGGTGCTGATGCTCTCCGCCAAGGACGGCGAGTACGACCAGGCCGACGGGCTGGACGTCGGCGCCGACGACTACCTGACCAAGCCGTTCTCGTACGTGGTGCTCGTGGCCAGGCTGCGGGCGCTGCTGCGGCGGACGGCGCCTCCGCGGCCCGCCGTCCTGACCGCGGGCGACCTGGCCCTCGACCCTGCCGCGCACACCGTCCGGCGGGGCGACACGGAGATCGCGCTGACCGTCCGCGAGTTCACGCTGCTGGAGTTGCTCATGCGGCACCCCGACGAGGTGCTGTCGAAGAGCGAGATCCTGGCGCACGTGTGGGACTCGTACCACGAGGGCGATGCCAACGTGGTCGAGGTGTACGTGGGGTACCTGCGCCGCAAGATCGACATGCCGTTCGGCAGGCACGCGGTGCAGACGGTGCGGGGCGCGGGCTACCGGCTGGCCGGCGATGGCGGCTGACCGGTTCCGCCGGCTGAGCCTGCGGGCCCGGCTGACCATGGTGGCGACGATCCTCGTGGCGGGTGCGCTGGCCGCGGGCGCGGTGCTGCTGGACGGAGCGGTGCAGCGGTCACTGGTGGCCGGGGTGGACGAGGCGGCGCGGCAGCGGGCGCGCGACGTGGCGGTGCTCGTGGACACGGACCGGCTGCCGGAGCCGATACCCGTGGAGGCCGGCGGCCCGCTCGTCCAGGTGGTCGACAGCGAGGACCGGGTTCTGGCGTCGTCGCCGGGCGGGGACCGCCTCGTTCCGGTGCTGCTGCCGGCCGACGTCGACGCCGTCCGGGACGGCGCGGCGCGCACGGTCGGCGGCGCGC
>JBMCTR010000253.1:0-3892 GCA_048622955.1 Actinomycetota bacterium | reverse complement strand
TTCGAACGGCGGGTCACCACGACGACGTGGGTGCCACAAGCCGAATCCCCCGTGACGTGAGCTGAGGAGTCTGATTCCGCATGACGATCCGCGTAGGCATCAACGGCTTCGGCCGCATCGGCCGAAACTTCTACCGGGCCCTGCTGGAGCAGGGCGGCGACGACGTCGAGGTCGTGGGGTTCAACGACCTCGGTGACCCCGCGACGTTCGCACACCTGCTGAAGTACGACAGCGTCCTCGGCAAGCTGGACCGCGAGGTCGCCGTGACCGGCGAGGGCATCCGGGTGGGCGACCACCTGCTGAAGGTCGTCGCCGAGCGCGACCCGGGCGCTCTTCCGTGGAAGGACTGGGGCGTCGATGTGGTCCTCGAGTCGACCGGCCTGTTCACTGACGCCGAGAAGTCGAAGGCGCACGTCTCGGCCGGAGCGAAGAAGGTCATCATCTCGGCGCCGGCGAAGAACGAGGACGTGACGGTCGTACCCGGGGTCAACCTGGACAGCTACGACCCTGCGGCGCACACCATGATCTCCAACGCGTCGTGCACGACGAACTGCCTGGCGCCGATGGCCAAGGTCCTCCATGACGCATTCGGCATCGAGCGCGGCCTGATGACCACCATCCACGCGTACACCCAGGACCAGAACCTGCAGGACGGTCCGCACAAGGACCTGCGCCGGGCGCGCGCTGCGGCGATCAACCTGGTCCCGACCACCACCGGGGCCGCGAAGGCGATCGGCCTGGTGCTTCCCGAGCTGAAGGGCAAGCTCGACGGGTTCGCCGTCCGGGTGCCCACGGTGACGGGCTCGATCACCGACCTCACCGTCACCACGTCCCGGGAGGTGTCCGCCGACGAGGTGAACGCCGCCTTCAAGGCGGCCTCGGACGGCAACCAGAAGGGCATCGTCAGCTACACCGAGGACCCGATCGTCTCCACGGACATCATCACCGACCCCGCCTCGTGCATCTTCGACGCGGGGATGACCCGGGCGATCGGCAACCAGGTCAAGATCGTGGGCTGGTACGACAACGAATGGGGGTACTCGAACCGCCTGGTCGACGTCATCAGGTACGTGGGCGCGAGCCTGTGATGCGCACGATCGAGACGCTGGGGTCGTTGCAGGGCCGCCGCGTCCTGCTTCGTGCGGACCTGAACGTTCCGCTGACCGACGACGGGCGCGTCGCCGACGACGGACGGGTCAAGGCCAGCCTGCCGACGATCGAGCGGCTTTCCACTTCCGGCGCCAAGGTGATCGTCGTCGCTCACCTGGGCCGGCCGAAGGGGGCGCCCGACCCGAAGTACTCGTTGCGGCCGGTCTACGAACGCCTCGTTGAACTGCTGCCCGGCACGGACGTGCGGTTCGCCGACGACACGGTGGGCCCGAGCGCCCGCAAGACCGTGGACGACTTGCCCGACGGCGGCGTCGCGGTGCTCGAGAACCTGCGGTTCGACGCTCGGGAGACGGCCAAGGACGACGCCGAGCGCGGCGCGTTCGCCGACGAGCTAGCCGCACTGGCCGACGTCTTCGTCTCCGACGGCTTCGGGGTCGTACACCGCAAGCAGGCGAGCGTGTACGACATCGCCTCCCGGCTGCCGCACGCCGCCGGTGGGCTGGTGGAAACAGAGGTGCGCGCGTTCTCCAAGGTCCTCGAGGACCCGGACCGGCCGTACGTTGTCGTGCTCGGTGGCGCCAAGGTCTCCGACAAACTGGGCGTGATCGACCACCTTTTCGGCAAGGTCGACCGGTTTCTGATCGGCGGGGGAATGTGCTTCACGTTCCTGGCCGCGCAGGGCTACGAGGTCGGTGATTCGCTACTCGAGCGCGACCAGTTGGAGACGGTGCGCGGGTTCCTCGACCGGGCGCGCGAGACCGGCGTGGAGATCGTGCTCCCCGTCGACGTGGTCGTGGCCGCCGACGTCGCGGCCGACGCGGAAGCCTCCGTGGTGGCCGCGTCGGGCATCCCGGAGGGGACGAAGGGCGTGGATATCGGTCCGGCCACCGTCGACCTGTTCCGGGGCAAGCTCACCGACGCGCGGACGGTGGTGTGGAACGGGCCGATGGGCGTGTTCGAGGTGGCGCCCTTCGCCGCGGGGACTCGCGACGTCGCGACCGCCATCAGCGAGGTGCCGGGGACGACGATCGTCGGCGGCGGCGACTCGGCGGCGGCGGTCCGGCAGCTGGGTCTGGACGAGACGGCGTTCACGCACGTGTCGACGGGCGGTGGGGCAAGCCTGGAGCTGCTCGAGGGCAAGACGTTGCCCGGCCTGGCCGTACTGGAGGAGTAGATGGCCACGCACACCCGCCGGCCGCTGATGGCCGGCAACTGGAAGATGAACGTCAACCACCTCGAGGCGATCGCGCTGGTGCAGAAGATCGCGCATTCGCTCGACGAGAGCGATCTGGAGCGGGTCGAGGTCGCGGTGCTGCCGCCGTACACCGACATCCGGTCGGTCCAGACGGTGATCGACGGCGACGGGCTCGGTCTGGTCCACGGCGCCCAGGACGTGTCCGCCCACGACTCCGGCGCGTACACCGGTGAGGTCTCCGGGGCGATGCTGGCGAAACTGGGCTGCACGTACACGGTCGTCGGGCACTCGGAGCGGCGCGAGCATCACGCCGAGGATGACGCCCTGGTGGCGCAGAAAGTGGCGGCTGCCTTCCGGCACGGGCTGGCGCCGATCCTGTGCATCGGGGAGGGCCTCGACGTCCGGCGGGAGGGCCGGCACATCGAGCACACCCTCGGCCAGCTCGACGCCGCTCTCGATGGCGTGAAGCCGGAGCAGGCGGCCAGCGTCGTCGTCGCGTACGAGCCCGTCTGGGCGATCGGCACCGGGGAGGTCGCTACTCCGGAGGACGCTCAGGAGGTGTGCGGCGCGATCCGGGGACGGCTGGGCGAGTTGTTCTCCGGCGAGGTGGCCGCTGCCACGCGGGTGCTCTACGGCGGGTCGGTCAAGGCCGCGAACATCGCGCCGATCATGGAGCAGGCCGATGTGGACGGCGCCCTCGTGGGTGGTGCGAGCCTGGATGCTGACGAGTTCTCCAGTATCTGCAAGTATCACCGGCACTTCACCCGCTGACGGCGGAGCGGGCTGGCCGACGACACGATCGCCGGCGAGCCCGTTTCCGTGCAGCGCGGGTGACCGCGTAGTCTTGTATCTTGCCTTCGCCGGCTACCCCGGCTGACCGGAAGGACGATGTCACTGCCGTGAAGCTCGTGTTCTCGATCGTGCTGGTGATTACCAGCTTGATAATGATCCTGCTGGTCCTGCTCCACAAGGGCAAGGGCGGGGGGCTGTCCGACATGTTCGGCGGCGGTATGTCTTCGTCGCTCGGCGGGTCGACCGTCGCCGAGCGCAACCTGGACCGGCTCACGGTCGCCATCGGCATCGTCTGGGCCGCCAGCATCGTCGGCCTGGGGCTGATCGCTACCACCTGATCTCGATCCAGACAACTGAGTTCGAGGAGTCGCAACAGTGGCTAGTGGCAACGCAATTCGCGGCAGTCGCGTCGGCGCCGGCCCGATGGGGGAGGCCGAGCGCGGCGATGCCGCCCCTCGTCGGTTCATCGGGTTCTACTGCGGGCACGGTCACGAGACGATGCCCAGCTTTGCCGCCGACGCGGTCGTTCCCGAGTACTGGGACTGCCCGCGGTGCGGGCTCCCCGCGAGTCAGGACAAGGACAACCCGCCGCCGATCCCGCGCAACGAGCCCTACAAGACGCACCTCGCGTACGTGAAGGAGCGGCGCAGCGACGCCGACGGAGCCGCGCTGCTCGAGGAGGCGCTCCAGGGCCTGCGCGACGCCCGCGGCGGGTAACCCCGCTCGGTTCGATCACGTTCGGCAGGCGCAGCCGTGCCGCGGCAGGCCCGCGTGCCTGTTGGCGTGGGGTTGCGC
>JBMCTR010000252.1:0-3897 GCA_048622955.1 Actinomycetota bacterium | reverse complement strand
GCGCATGCGCCTGCCGCGGCGCCGGCGAACCCCCTTCACGTGATCAATGGGTCCACCAGCAGAAATGGGGGTGCCGCGGCGGGGGGTGACCGCCTAGTCTCATGGCTAGTGCGCACCCTTCCCTATGCCGATCCCGGCGTCCCTGATACGCGCTCCCCGGTGAGGTACCTGACATGGGTCGCCGGGGGGCAACGTGGTGCGCTGGCCGCCGGGACGGCGCTCGGCGTGATCTGGATGATGGCCCAGGCGCTGCTGCCCTGGGCCATCGGCAACGGCATCGACCGCGTCGCGGGCGGCGACACGCCCGGGGCCTGGCGGTGGGCCGCCGTGATCGGCGCGCTCGGCCTCGTCCAGGCGGGCGTCGGCTCCGTCCAGCACCGCGCGTCGGTCGCCAACTGGCTGTACGCGGCGTTCCGGACCTTCCAGGTCGTCAACCGGCACGCCGCGCGCACCGGCCCCGCCCTCCCCAAGGCCATGCCGACCGGTGACGTCGTCGCCACGTCGTCGTCCGACGCGCACCACATCGGCAACGCGTTCGAGGTTTTTCCCCGCTTCGCCGGCGCGGCCGTCGCGTACCTCGCCGTCGCACTGATCGTCCTGAACACGTCGGTCGTGCTCGGCCTGATGGTCCTCGTCGGCGTGCCGCTGCTCGTGCTCGCGCTGGCGCCGATCGTCCGGCCGATCCAGCAGCGGCAGCACGCGCACCGCGACGCGCTCGGCAGGCTCACCTCCCTCGGCGCCGACACCGTGGTCGGCCTGCGGGTGCTGCGCGGCATCGGCGGCGAGCGGGTGTTCCTCGACCGGTACGGCGAGCGCTCCGAGACCGTCCGCGGGGCCGGGGTGCGGCTCGCGGCCACGTACTCCATCCTGGAGGCGACCCTGATCCTGCTGCCCGGCGTGTTCCTCGTCCTGATCACCTGGATCGGCTCCCGCCTCGTCATTGAGGACGACCTGCAACCGGGTGCCCTCGTCGCCCTCTACGGGTACGCATTCTTCCTGCTCATCCCGGTACGGACGGCCGGGGAGCTCGCGTTTGCGGCGTCCCGCGCCGTGGTCGCCGCCCGCCGCGTGCTGCGGATCCTCCGCGTCGAGCGGGACGTCCCCGTCGCGCCGGACGCGTCGAGCGTGCCCCGCCCCTCCGGAACGGACGGCGGCGACGGACGGCTGGAGGACGCGGTGTCCGGCCTGAGCCTCGCCCCGGGCGAGCTCACCATGATCGTCTCGGCAGCGCCGGCGGAGGCCGCGGCGCTCGCCGACCGGCTCGGCCGGCTCGTGCCGCAGGGCGGCGCGTCCCTCGACGGCGTTCCCCTGGACGACCTTCCCTTCAGCGAGGTCCGCCGCCGCATCGTCGTCGGCGAGCCGGAGCCCACCCTGTTCACCGGGACGCTCCGCGCCGCGCTCGACCCGTCCGGCGAGCACGACGACGCGCGCCTGCTCGACGTGATGAGCACGGTCGCGGCCGCCGACGTCCTCGAGTCGCTGCGGGAGGGCCTCGACGGCCTCGTCGACGAGCGGGCCCGTTCGCTGTCCGGTGGCCAGCGCCAGCGCGTCGGCCTGGCCAGGGCGCTGATCAGGGATCCGGAGATCCTCATCCTGGTCGAGCCCACGAGCGCGGTCGACGCGCACACCGAGGCGGCCATCGCGGGCAACCTGCGTGCGGCGCGGCAGGGACGGACCACGGCGGTCGTCACGGCGAGCCCGCTGATGCTCGCGCAGGCCGACACGGCGGTGTGGCTCGCCGACGGCGCGGTCGCCGCGACCGGCAGCCACGAGGACCTGATGGCCACCGTCCCCGGCTACCGCCGCACCGTCACCCGCGGCGACGAGCCCGCGGACAGCGACCGCAGCCGAGAGGAGGAAGCGGTATGAGCGCGGACGACTCGGCGGGACGGCTGCCCGTCGCCACGGCCGCCGAGGTCCGGGCGGAGGCCCGCCGGCTGTTCCGGCGGCACCGCGGCGCGGTCACCCTGGCCGTCGCGGTGCACGTGCTCGGCTCGGCAGCCGGGCTCGCCGGGCCGTTTCTCCTCGGCCGCATCGTCGACGAGGTCATCGCCGGCGCCACGACGTCCACGGTCAACCTGCTCGCCGGCATCCTGGCGGCATTCATCGTCGCCCAGGCGGTGCTGACGCGGATCGCTGTCCAGCGCTCCCTGGTGGTGGGCGAGCGGGTGTTCGCCGAGCTTCGCGAGACCTTCATGCACCGGGTGCTCGCCCTTCCGCTGTCGACCGTCGAGCGGGCCGGCACCGGGGACCTGATCGCCCGGACGACCGGCGACATCGACGCGTTGTCCCGCACCGTGCGAGTGGCCGTCCCGGAGATCCTGGTGGCGCTGCTCACCACCGTGCTCACCCTGGCGGCGGCCGTCGTCGCCGGCCCTCTCGTCGCGGCCGCCGCGGTGGTCGGCGTCCCGCTGCTGTACGCCGGCAGTCGCTGGTACCTCCGCCGGGCCCGGGCGGGCTACCTGTGGGAGCGGGCGGCGTACGCCCGGCTGGACGGCACCGTCACGGAGACCGTCGACGGCGCGCGCACCGTCGAGGCGCTGGACCTCGCGAACGTCCGGATCCGGCGCGCCGAGGATGACGCCGCCGACGCGTACGCGGCCGAACGGCGCACCCTGTTCCTGCGCAGCGTCTGGTTCCCCTCCGCCGAGATGTCGTACGTCCTTCCGGTGGTCGGAACCCTGGCCTGGGGCGCCTGGCTGGCGTCGAACGGCCACGCGACCGTCGGCCAGGTCACCGCCGTCGTGATCTACATGGTGCAGATCGTCGACCCGGTCGACCGGCTGATCTCGTGGCTCGATGAGCTCCAGGTCGGAACGTCGTCGCTTGCCCGCGTCGTCGGCGTGTCGAAGGTGCCGGCCGACCGGTCGCCGACCGGGGATGAGCCGGACGGGGAGGACATCCGCGCCGCCCACGTGCGCTACTCCTACCGCGACGGCCAGGACGTGCTGCACGGCGTGTCGCTCGACCTGCAACCCGGCGAGCGGCTGGCGATCGTCGGGCCCTCGGGCGCCGGCAAGTCCACGCTCGGCAGGATGCTCGCCGGCATCCACCCGCCGCGCACGGGCCGGGTGGACGTCGGCACCGTCCGGCTCGTCGACCTGCCGCTGGAGCAACTGCGCCGCCAGGTCGTGCTCGTCACCCAGGAGCAGCACGTGTTCGTCGGGACGGTACGCGACAACCTCGCGCTGGCCGCGCCCGACGCCTCCGACGAGGAACTGCGCCGCGCTCTGGCCGCCGTCGACGCGCTGGACTGGGTGGACGCGCTGCCCGACGGGCTGGACACGGTCACCGGGTCGGGCGGGCACGCGATCAGCCCCGCCCAGGCGCAGCAGCTCGCGCTCGCCCGCATCGTGCTGGCAGACCCGCACACCCTGGTGCTCGATGAGGCGACCTCGCTGCTCGATCCGCGGGCTGCGCGCGACCTGGAGCGGGCCCTGGCCGCGGTGCTGCACGGCCGGACGGTCGTCGCCATCGCGCACCGGCTGCACACCGCGCACGACGCGCACCGGGTCGCCGTCGTCGAGGGCGGCCGGGTCAGCGAGCTCGGCAGCCACGACGAACTGGTTGGCGCCAGCGGGGCGTACGCGGCGCTGTGGGATTCGTGGCACGGCACGCCGTCCGGACGCGCGGATCTCGACGAGTCGATCACCCGCCGGTAGGACACATTAGGTTCCTCATGCTGCGGGGTACCCCGGTCGGAGGCAGTGAGCTTCCTCATGGCGCGCCACAAGGGGCAGTGAGCTTCCACGTGCCGCCTGCAGCTGTGCAATGAGCTTCCACGTGGGGCGCCTGCTGTGGCGCCCTCGCGGCTGCACCTCCCGTCCGCCCGCGCCGCGACGGCCGCGCCGACCCGTGTCACGCCGACCGCGACCGCAGGGCCGACCTGGGTTACGC
>JBMCTR010000251.1:0-3904 GCA_048622955.1 Actinomycetota bacterium | reverse complement strand
CCGCCGGGCACGTCCGACGTGGCCAGGATCTCGCTGAGCGTGATCGCCGGCAGCGGGCGGTCCTCGGAGGCGAGCACCACGCAGGCGTTGCCGCTCACCACCGCCGGCGCGATCACCGACACCAGCCCCAGCAGCGACGATCTCTGCGGTGCCAGCACGGCCACGACACCGGTCGGCTCGGGCACCGAGAAGTCGAAGTACGGCCCGGCCACAGGGTTGCTCGACCCCACGACCTGGGCGATCTTGTCCGACCACCCCGCGTACCAGACCCACCGGTCGACGGCCTCGTCGACGAGCTTCTCCGCCCGCGGCCGGGTGGCGCCCTCGCTGGCGGCCACCTCGTCGATGAACTGGGACCGCCGCCCCTCCATCATCTCGGCGACCCGGTAGAGCACCTGGCCGCGGTTGTACGCGGTCGCCCCCGACCAGCCGGGGAACGCCTTGCGCGCCGCGGCCACCGCGTCCCGCGCGTCCTTGCGCGAGGCGAGGGCGGCGTTCGCGAGGAACCGTCCCTTCGAGTCGACGGCCTGGTACGAGCGCCCGCTCTCCGAACGGGGGAACTTGCCGCCCACGTACAGCTTGTAGGTCTTCTTCACCGCCAGCCGCTCGCTCACCGCCGGGCCTCCGTCCGCAGGTACGCCTCCAGGCCGTGCCGGCCGCCCTCGCGGCCGTAGCCGCTCTCCTTGTAGCCGCCGAACGGGCTGCTCGGGTCGAACCGGTTGAACGTGTTCGCCCACACCACGCCGGCGCGCAGCTGCTGGGACATCCACAGGATCCGGGAGCCCTTCTCGGTCCACACGCCAGCCGACAGCCCGTACGGCGTGTTGTTCGCCTTCTCCACCGCCTCGGCAGGGGTCCGGAAGGTGAGCACGGACAGCACCGGCCCGAAGATCTCCTCGCGCGCGATCCGGTGCGCCTGGGAGACACCGGTGAACACGGTCGGCGGGAACCAGAAGCCGCGGTCCGGCAGATCGCACGCCGGCGACCAGCGGTCGGCCCCTTCGGACTCGCCGACTTCGGACAGCTCACGGATCTTGGCCAGCTGAGCGGCGGAGTTGATGGCCCCGATGTCGGTGTTCTTGTCCAGCGGGTCGCCCACCCGCAGCGTGCCGATCCGCCGCTTCAGCGACGCCAGCACCTCGTCGTACACCGACTCCTGGACGAGCAGCCGCGATCCCGCGCAGCACACGTGGCCCTGGTTGAAGAAGATCCCGTTGACGATGCCCTCGATGGCCTGGTCGATCGGCGCGTCGTCGAAGATGACATTAGCCGCCTTGCCGCCGAGCTCCAGGGTCGCCTTCTTGGAGGTGCCGGCGACGGACCGCGCGATCGCCTTGCCGACCTCCGTCGACCCGGTGAACGCGACCTTGTCGACGCCGGGGTGCTCGACGAGTGCCTGCCCCGTCTCGCCCGCGCCGGTGACGATGTTCACCACGCCCGGCGGCAGCTCCGCCTGCTGGCAGATCTCCGCGAACAGCAGCGCGGTCAGCGGCGTGGTCTCGGCCGGCTTGAGCACGACCGTGTTGCCGGCCGCCAGCGCGGGCGCGATCTTCCAGGCCAGCATGAGCAGCGGGAAGTTCCACGGGATGACCTGGCCGGCCACCCCGTACGGCTTCGGGTCCGGCCCGAACCCCGCGTACGCCAGCTTGTCCGCCCAGCCCGCGTAGTAGAAGAAGTGCGCGGCCACCATCGGGATGTCCGCGTCCCGCGACTCGCGGATCGGCTTGCCGTTGTCGATCGACTCCAGCACCGCGATCTCGCGCGAGCGCTCCTGGATGATCCGCGCGATCCGGAACAGGTACTTGCCGCGGTCGCGCGGCGGCATGACCGACCAGGTCTTCTCGTAGGCCCGCCGGGCGGCCTGCACGGCGTTGTCGATGTCGGCCGGGCCCGCGGCCGTCACCTCGGCGAGCACCTCCTCGGACGCCGGGTTGACGGTCTTGAACGGCGTGCCGTCGACCGGCTCGACGAACTCGCCGCCGATGAACAGCCCGTACGACGACCGGATGTCGACGATCGCGCGCGACTCCGGAGCCGGCGCGTACTCGAACTTGGCCATAAACGATCAGTCCAGGGTGAAGTAGTCGGGGCCCGCGTAGCGGCCGGTGGCCATCCGCTGCCGCTGCATCAGCAGGTCGTTGAGCAGGCTGGACGCGCCGATACGGAACCGGTCGGGCTCGAGCCACTCCTCGCCGGCGGTCTCATTGACCAGCACGAGGTACCGGATCGCGTCCTTCGTGTTGCGGATTCCGCCCGCCGCCTTGACGCCCACCGGCCGTCCGGTGGCGTCGCGGAAGTCGCGGACCGCCTCGAGCATGACGAGCACGACGGGAAGAGTCGCGGACGGGGACACCTTGCCGGTGCTCGTCTTGATGAAGTCGGCGCCCGCCAGCATGGCCAGCCACGACGCCCGCCGGACGTTGTCGTAGGTCGCCAGTTCGCCCGTCTCGAGGATGACCTTGAGGTGCGCATCGTGCCCGCAGGCCTCCTTGACCGCGACGATCTCGTCGAAGACCTGGCCGTAGTGGCCGGCGAGGAACGCGCCGCGGTCGATGACCATGTCGACCTCGGTCGCGCCGGCGGTGACCGCGCTGCGGGCGTCGGCCAGCTTGACCTCCAGGCTGGCTCGCCCGGACGGGAAGCCCGTGGCCACGCTGGCGACCCGCACCGTGCTGCCGTGCAGCGCCTGCACGGCGACCGGCACCAGGTCGGGGTAGATGCACACGGCGGCGACCTGGGGGACGGTCGGGTCGGACGGGTCGGGACGCTGCGCCTTGGAGCACATCGCCCGCACCTTGCCGGGCGTGTCCTGACCCTCCAGCGTGGTGAGGTCGATCATGGAGATGGCCATGTCGATGGCCGTGAGCTTGGCATCCTTCTTGATCGACCGGGTCGCGAGCGTGGCGGCACGCGCCTCCGCGCCCACCTGGTCCACGCCGGGAAGGCCGTGCAGGAACCGCCGAAGCGAGGTCTCCGACGCGGTGATCTCGGACAGCCGGGTGGCGTCGAGCGCTTCGAGGACGGTCACACCGTCCAGTGTAGGTCCCGAACAGTGTCAGCTGGAGGACGTCCCGGCTCCCGAACGGAGCGCGCTCGGCGCCGGCGGGCGCCGGGCTTGCGCCTCATCTCGGGGTGGCCATGCGGGCTGGCGCCGCGTACGGCCACCGCGATCGTGCTCAGACCGTGCGCCCGCGGTCGCGCGAGCGATCAGCGCCGTCATGTGACGCGTCGGCGCGACGTCCAGTTCGTCGCGCAGGATCGAGCGAAACCTGTCGTACTGCCGCACAGCCTCGGCGGTGTTGCCCTCGGCCAGGTGCACCTCGAGCAGGGCACGCTGCGCGCTCTCCCGGAGCGGATCCATCCCGACGGCGGTCAGGGCGGCCTCCAACGCCTGGGCGTAGGCGCCGCGCTCGACGAGTTGCCTCGCGAGGGCTTCGAGGGCGTGCAGCCGCAACTGGTGGACGCGTTCGCGTTCGGCGATCACCCAGTCGTCGTACCACCCGGGCAGCAGCTCAGCGCCGCTCAGCGTGGCTTGGTATGCCGACGCCGCGGCCGCTGCGCGCGCGTCGCCCGACAGAACCTGCCGCGCGAGCCCTTGGAACTCGACGACATCGACCGCGACGCCGTCGGCGAGCTGAAGGTTGTCGCGATCATGAAGGATCAGCCCGGGCGCGTGCCGCCGCAGCCTGGTCAAAGCCGAACGCAGGCTCGCGTGTGCCCTTTCCTCCGGCACGTCCGGCCAGAGGACGCCAGCGAGGTGAGGGCGAGGCTGCCGGCCGCGAAGCGCAAGCAGTGTGGCGAGGCGCTGACTTCGCAACGGGACCTCGATTGCCTGCCCGGCGCGCGTCAGCCGCCAGCAGCCGAACAGCGTCAACCTCTGGTCAGATGGCTCCTGCATTGCTGT
>JBMCTR010000250.1:0-3930 GCA_048622955.1 Actinomycetota bacterium | reverse complement strand
GCGGCGAGGGCAAGGCCTAGTACGGCCACGCCGGCGGCCATCTTCGTCAAACGCACCGAATACCGCTCCTATCTTCGAAAACCGGTCAAATGACGCGGTGACACTAGCACCACCCTGGCGACGGCGAGAACGTCCTGCCGGACGGCCGCCTCGGCCGGCCCCCGCGCCCGCCGTTACGCCCCGGCCTTCTCACCGACCCGAGTCTTCGCCGGGTCGACCGGGATGCCCGGGCCCATCGTCGTGGTGATCGTTGCCTTCTTGATGTAGCGGCCCCTGGCGGCTGCCGGCTTGAGCCGGGTCACCTCGTCCAGCGCGGCAGCGAAGTTCTCCGCGATTGCCTGATCGGAGAACGACGTCTTGCCGATGGGGAAATGGAGGTTCGCCTGCCGGTCGACACGAAACTCGATCTTGCCCCCCTTGATGTCCGCGACCGCCTTGGCGACGTCCATGGTCACCGTGCCGGTCTTCGGGTTGGGCATCAGGCCACGGGGGCCCAGCACGCGGCCGAGGCGCCCGACCTTGCCCATCAGGTCCGGCGTCGCGACCACGGCGTCGAAGTCCAGCCGGCCGTTCTGAACCTCCTCGATGAGCTCGTCGCCGCCGACGATGTCGGCACCGGCCGCTTCAGCCTCCTCGGCCTTGGGACCGACCGCGAAGACCAGGACCCGGGCGGTCTTTCCGGTGCCGTGCGGCAGGTTGACGGTGCCCCGCACCATCTGGTCGGCCTTCCGGGGGTCCACACCGAGCCGGAGGGCCACCTCGACCGTGGCATCGTACGAGGTCGTGGAGGTCTCCTTGGCCAGACTCACGGCCTCGCCGATCGGGTAGAGCCGGCCCTGCTCGATCTTCTCCGCCGCCTTGCGGTATGCCTTGCTGCGCTTCATCATCTCTCCTTCGAATTTCTCCGAATCGTGGTCGGCGGGCCAGCGCCTGGCCCTCCCACAGCCTGGGTGCGAGGCTACTCCTCGACCGCGATGCCCATCTGCCGGGCGGTGCCGGCGATGATCCTCTCCGCGTTGTCCACGCTCGGCGTGTTGAGGTCCGGCATCTTCTGCTCGGCGATCTGGCGGATCTGCTCGCGGGTGACGGACCCGATCTTCTGCCGGTGCGGTTCCGGGGAGCCCTTCTCGACGCCGGCGGCCTTGAGGATCAGCTTCGCCGCCGGGGGCGTCTTCGTCACGAAGGTGAACGAGCGATCCTCGTAGACGGTGATCTCGACCGGGACGATGTCACCGCGCTGCGACTCGGTGGCCGCGTTGTAGGCCTTGCAGAACTCCATGATGTTGACGCCGTGCTGCCCGAGCGCCGGCCCGACCGGCGGGGCAGGGGTGGCGGCTCCGGCCTGGATCTGCAGCTTGATGAGGCCTGCGACCTTCTTCTTCGGGGGCATGGTTCCTTCGCGTCCTTCGTCTGGGTTCGCTGTCTGTGGTCTGTGCGGGCCGCGCCGGGCCCGCCGTCGGGAGAACCGCCGCCTACAGCTTCTGGATCTGGCTGAACGACAGTTCGACCGGTGTTTCGCGTCCGAAGATCTCGACCAGGCCCCGGACCTTCTGCGAATCCGGGTTGATCTCATTGATCGTCGCGTGCAGCGTGGCGAACGGCCCGTCGATGACCATGACGGAGTCGCCAACCTCGAAGTCGAGGACCTCGACCTCTTTCTCCTTCTTCTCCTCGGGTGCCGCCGCGGGCTCGCGAATCTCGGGCGCCATCCACCGTTCGACCTCGTCGAGCGTCAGGGGCAGCGGCTGGTGGGTCTGGCCGACGAAGCCGGTGACCGCCGGCGTGTGGCGAACCGCAGCCCACGACTCGTCGGTCATCTCCATCCGGACGAGGACATAGCCCGGGAACCGGTTGCGCCGCACCAGTCGGCGTTGCCCGCCCTTGATCTCGGGGACCTCCTCGGTGGGGACCACGACCTCGAAGATGTAGTCCTCCATGTTGAGGCTGTGGATGCGGCTTTCCAGGTTGGTCTTGACCCGGTTTTCCATGCCCGAATAGGTCTGCACGGCATACCATTCACCGGGCTTGGAGCGCAGGACGCGGCGGAACTCCTCCATCGGGTCAGCCGCCGCCTCGTCGACGGTCTCGACCTCCTCGACGGCGTCGTACGGCTGCTGCTCGGACACGGTGATGTCTTCTTCCTGAGTAGTGTTCACGATTCGCGTTCCTAGCCGAAGACCTCGAAGACCACCCAGCTGAAGCCGCGGTCCAGAAGCGACACGTAGACGATCATGACGGCGACGAAGAACAGGACGACCGTGGTATAGGTCAGCAGCTGTCGCCGCGTCGGGTAGACCACCTTGCGCAGCTCGGCCACGACCTGGCGAACGAACAGGGCGACCCGGGCGAACAGGTTTCCCCGCCGTGGCGCGCCTCCCGGCCCGGGCTTCGCGATCTCCCGAGTGTCGGTCACTGTGTCTCTCGCTGTCCTGCCGCCCCAGCGGCGTCGGGTCCTCGTGGTACCTCGGTTGTCAAGCAGGGCAGGAGGGACTCGAACCCCCAGCCGCCGGTTTTGGAGACCGGTGCTCTGCCAATTGAGCTACTGCCCTTCGATGGCCGCCGTTGTCCCCGCGCACGTTCCGCCACGGGTCGCACGACCACCAGACATGAAAGTCTACGGTGTTGCGATGCCACAGGTCGAACCACGGTGCGGGACCGGCCGAGTTGGTAGTGTACCGCTCCCGCGTAGCAACTCTGCGATGATGCCAGGATGGCCGATATGACCAGCCCAGCGTCCACCACCTACCCGCCCGGCGCCCTTTCCCGGCCGCGCGTGTCCGCGCGGGTCGGCTCGATCGGGGAGTCGGCCACTCTCGCGGTCGACGCCAAGGCCAAGGCCCTGCGCGCCGCCGGCCGGAACGTCATCGGCTTCGGCGCCGGGGAGCCGGACTTCCCGACGCCCGACTACATCGTGGAGGCGGCCGTCGCCGCGTGCCGCGACCCGCGCAACCACCACTACTCCCCGGCGGGAGGGCTCCCCGAGCTCAAGGAGGCGATCGCCGCGAAGACCGCCCGCGACACCGGTCTCACGATCGAGCCGAAGCAGGTCCTCGTCACCAACGGCGGCAAGCAGGCGGTCTTCGAGGCGATCGCAACCTTGCTGGACACCGGTGACGAGGTGCTGTTGCCGGCGCCGTACTGGACGACCTACCCGGAGGCGATCCGGCTGGCGGGCGGGCATCCGGTCGAGGTACCGGCCGACGAGACGTCCGGCTACCGCGTCGACGTGGAGGAGCTGGACGCCGCGACCACCGAGCGCACCAAGGTGCTGCTGTTCTGCTCGCCGTCGAACCCGACCGGCGCGGTCTACCCACCGGAGCAGATCCGGGCGATCGGCCGGTGGGCCCGTGAGCGCGGGCTGTGGGTGATCACGGACGAGATCTACGAGCACCTCACCTACGGCGATGCGCGGTTTGCCTCGATGCCGGTCGAGGTCCCGGAGCTGGCCGACACCTGCGTCGTGCTGAACGGGGTCGCCAAGACGTACGCCATGACCGGCTGGCGGGTCGGCTGGCTGATTGCGCCGCCGGACATCACCAAGGCGGCGACGAACCTGCAGTCCCATTCGACCTCCAACGTCGCCAACGTCTCGCAGCGAGCAGCGCTGGCGGCGGTGTCCGGCGACCTGTCAGCCGTCGCGAGCATGCGGGAGGCGTTCGACCGGCGGCGGCGAACCATGGTCTCGATGCTGAACGAGATCGACGGGGTCGTCTGCCCGGAGCCCGAGGGCGCGTTCTACGCCTACCCCTCCGTCAAGGGCGTCCTCGGACGACCGGTGCACGGCCGCACCGCTTCGACCAGCGCCGAGCTCGCCGAGATCATGCTGGACGAGGCGGAGGTCGCCGTCGTGCCCGGCGAGGCGTTCGGCCCGAGCGGATACCTGCGGCTGTCGTACGCGCTCGGCGACGACGATCTGGCCGAGGGGGTACG
>JBMCTR010000249.1:0-3936 GCA_048622955.1 Actinomycetota bacterium | reverse complement strand
GCGGCGCAGTCGCCGTAGAGCGCGCCGGCCGCGAGCGCGCCGCTCGCCGACCCGGCGACCTCGAGGGCGGAGGTTGCGGGAACCAGGCTCAGCACGATGTCCGCACCGGTGACCGCCTCGTCGAGCGTGGCGGCGCGGGCCACGCCGGACGGCGCCGCCGCAGTGGTCGCGGGATCGTACGCGCTCACGGCGGCGCCGAGCCGAACCAGGTCAGCGGCGATCGCGCTGCCTGCTTCTCCGAGCCCGATCACGGCGACGCGCATGACCCGTCCGCATCATCGACGACAACCCCGCGGTGCGCGGCGAACTCCAGGCTCGATCCTAGCGCCGTCACTGCCGGCGCTCCGCTCCGGTCCTCGCGAGCAGGGACGCCGCGAGCACCACCGCGGCGGCCACGAGCAGGGCGACGGTCACCGAGACGGCGTCCGCGATCGCGCCGTCCACCGCGGCGGCAATCGGCCGCGACCCGAGGAACGCGACGCCCCACAGCGCCATCACCCGTCCCCGGAGCTCATCGGGGACGCGGCGCTGGACCCGTGTGTTCAGCGCCACGGTCGCGAGCAGGAAACCGACCCCGTTGATCAGGAATCCGGCGGCCACGCCCGCCGCCGACGGGACGAGCGCCGCGACGGCCAACCCCGCGGCAGCCACGAGGTAGCCGGCAACGCCGACCTCCCGCAGGGACAGCCGCCCGCGCAGCCGCCGGAACAGCAGCACGACCGTGATCGCTCCCACGCCGAACACCGACGCGAACAGCCCGACGAGGCCGCTGCCGCCGCCGAGGTGGTCGGCCAGCGACGGGCTCAGCGTGATCACGGGATCTGCGCCGAAGCCCATCAGGCCGATGGCGACCAGCATCATCGCCGCCGTCCGGTCGTGCCGCAGGTAGCGCAGCCCGCCGAGGGGGCCCGGCCGGCCCGCCTCGCGGCGCTGCGGCCTGGCCCGGATCCAGCCGAGCGCGAGCACGAAGACCCAGTGGGCCAGCGCCGCGACGCCGAAGGCGAGGGCCGGACCGCCGAGGAGCAGCAGGCCGGACCCGAGCGCCGGGCCGACCGTCCGCGCGATGCTCGGCGCCATCGAGGACAGCGCGAGCGCCTGCTCGAGGTCCTCGTCGGGCACCAACCCGGGAGTGAGTGCCTGCATCGCGGGGACGCTCACCGCATGACCCACGCCCATCGCGCCCACCGCGACGAGCAGCACCGGCGGGCCGCCGAAGCCGTCGACGCCCTGCAAGAAGATCAGCAACGCCAGCACGCCGACCGCCGTCCCCGACAGCCCGCGCCCGACCATCAGCAGCCGGCGCCGCTCGCGGCGGTCGGTGAGCGCGCCGGTCCACAGCGCCAGCAGCAACGGTCCGGCGAACAGCACCACGCTGACCGCACCGACCATGAACGCCGACCGGGTGAGCTGGAACATCAGCACCGCGGCGGCGATCTGCTCGAGCCAGATGCCGCACGAGGACACCAGCTTGCCCGTGACGAACGGGCCGAACGTCCGATCCCGCAGCAATTGAGCCGTCGTCCGGCCCGGCACTGTCGGAAGCGACGTCATCGCCTTGTGACCCCACCCGTCCGTGCGCAACGGCTATGATCTCGCATGTGACCGACCCCGCCGAGTCCGCGGCTCAGACACTGGCCGAGCTGGCGCCCCGGCTCGGCCGGATCATCGCCGGCGCGCTCGAGTCCGACTCCGAGATCGCGCTGTCGCTGCGCCAGTACCGGATGCTCGAGCGCCTCACCGAACGCCCGCACCGGACGGGCGAGCTCGCGACGGTCTCCGGAGTCACCCAGCCGACGGCCTCGGCGGCCATCGCCTCGCTCGAGACCAGGGGCCTCGTCGCCCGCAAGCCCGACCCGCTCGACCGGCGCGCCACGCTGATCGAGATCAGCGACTCCGGCCGCCAGATCCTCGCCACGGCCAAGGCGCGGGTGCTGCAGCGGCTCATGGTGGTCACGGCCGAGATGACAGCCGAGGACGCCCAGGAGCTCGCGGCCCTGCAGCCGATCCTCCTCAAAGGCATGGACCGGCTTCGCGACCGACTGGCCGGGAGGCACACCCACCCCCGCTGAGCGGCGGCGTCGCCCGCCGCCGTCCGCACGCAGTCGGTCGAAGTGCATAGGGTTACTATACGTCTCCAAGGACGGTGCCGCGTCCCGCGAGCAACTCTGCCAGGTGCAGGGACGAACGCCCGCCCAGTTGCTCCGCCTGCGTCCGGCACGAGAAGCCGTCCGCGAGCACGACCGCGGCCCTGCTTCCGTCCCTGCCTGCCTGTCTGCCCGCGTCCCGCAGTGCCGGCAGCAGGGCCAGTTCGGCCACGGCCACCGACACCTCGTAGTGGCCCCGCTCGACGCCGAAGTTGCCCGCCATGCCGCAGCACCCGCCGAGCGCCCGCACGTCGGCGCCGGCCGCTTCGAGCAGCGCGGCGTCGGTCTCCCACCCCATGATCGAGCGGTGGTGGCAGTGCGGCTGGGCGACTACCTCGACACCGTCCAGCCGGGGCGGCTCCCAGCCCGGCCGGCGCGCGTCCAGCGCCTCGGCGAGGGTACGGGTGGCCCCGGCCACGGTCGCCGCTCCGCGGTGCTCCGCGCCGAGCAGCGCACGGGCGTCGTGGCGCAGCACCGCGGTGCAGGACGGCTCGAGCCCGACGATCAACGCGCCGCCGTCCACCGCCCGTTCCAGGCCGGCGACCGTCCGGGTCAGGATGCGCCGGGCCTTATCGAGTTGACCAGTCGAGATCCAGGTGAGCGCGCAGCAGCCGGGCCGGTCCGGGACCTGGACCCGGTAGCCGGCGTCCTCCAGCACCTCCGTTGCGGCGACGGCCGCACGCGGAGCGAACCGCTCGGTGAAGGTGTCGACCCACAGCACGGCCGTCGGGGCGTCCGGTGCCGGAGAGCTCGGTAGCCGCCGGGGTGCCAGCCGTGAGTACGGGCGCGGCGCCAGCTTGGGCACAGGGCGGCGGGGGTCCATGCCCGCGAGCCGGCTGATCAGGCGAGCGGCGGGCGGGATGGCGGCGACGGCGTTCGCCAGCCGCGGGAACCGGCCCGCCAGGCGCAGCCAGTGCGGCAGCCGGCCGAGCGCGTAGTGGCTGCGGGGGCGCACCCGGCCGCGGTAGGTCTGGTGGAGCACCTCGGCCTTGTAGGTCGCCATGTCGACGCCGGCGGGGCACTCGGAGACGCACGCCTTGCAGGCGAGGCACAGGTCGAGCGACTCGTGCACCTCCGGCGCCCGCCAGCCGCCCGTGACCAGGCCACCGTTGATCATCTCCTGCAGGACGCGGGCGCGGCCGCGCGTCGAGTCCTTCTCGTCCCGGGTGGCGACGTAGGACGGGCACATCACGCCGCCCTCGGCCGTGGTGTCGGCGCGGCAGGCCGCGACGCCGATGCAGCGGTGGGCCGCCTCGGAGAAGTCGCCCCAGTCGGACGGGTAGGCGAAGCCCAGGTCCTCCCGCACGGGAGGGGCCGACAGCAGCCGGACGTCGGTGTCCGGCGGCGAAGCGTTGACGACGACCCCGGGGTTGAGGACGCCGTCCGGGTCGAAGCAGCGCTTCGCGCGCGCCATCAGCGCCATCGCGGCGTCGGAGTACATCCGGCCGAGCAGGCCGCTGCGCGTCCGTCCGTCGCCGTGCTCGCCGGACAGCGACCCGCCGTACAACGCGACCAGGTCGGCGGCCTGCTCGAGGAACGTCCGCAGCCGGGCCCGGCCGTCGGGGGCACCCAGGGCGACGTCGACACGGATGTGCAGGCAGCCGTCGCCGAAGTGGCCGTACGGGACGCCGGTCAGGCCATGGTCGGCGAGCAGCCGCTCGAAGTCCCGGAGGTAGCCGCCGAGCCGCGCCGGCGGGACGGCCGCGTCCTCCCAGCCGGAGTGCGCCGGCTTGCCGGCCGGGCTCCGCGAGGACAGGCCCGCGCCGTCGCGGCGGATCGCCCAGATGCGGGC
>JBMCTR010000248.1:0-3936 GCA_048622955.1 Actinomycetota bacterium | reverse complement strand
GAGCCGCCTGGGGGACTCGAACCCCCGACCTACGCATTACGAGTGCGTCGCTCTGGCCGACTGAGCTAAGGCGGCGGGGTGCCGACGACTGCCGGCACGCCGCACGAGTATAGGCGATCCACCTCCTCGAACCCGAATCAATCCCGGGTCCGAGACCGGGCGGTCAGCCGACATCACGGCATCACAGCGCCGTCGTCGTGAACTCCCCTTGCTCCGAGTCCGCAAGGAACTGCTGCCACGACAGGTTCCAGTCGACCATGCCGGGGTCGCCCCGTTGGACGAGGTCGTCGGCCTCCCGGGTGGAGTTGCGAACCTCAACGACGTCGCCGTACTGAGCCCCCTCGTAGAACGTCTGGGCGTTCTGCTCGTTCAGGTTGAGGCACCCGTGCGAGACGTTGTCCTCGCCCTGGGACGTCTCCGACCACGGAGCGGAGTGCACGAAGGTGCCACTGTTCGTCAGCCGGACCGCGAACTTGGTGTCGACGTCGTAGTACTCGGGGTCGTCCTCGTCACAGGTAATGTTCGCGTTGCAGGACGTCATCTGGTATTCCTCGTCCTTGGACAGCACGATGTACGTCCCGTTGCGGGTGGCGAACTCCGGCGCACCCAGGCTGGTGTCCCAGGTCGCCACCGTCTCGCCGTTGCGGATCAGTGAGAACGTGAAGGTCGCGGCGTCCACGACGGCCCGCTGCGCGGCGCCGACCTCGATGTCGTAGCTGTACGCGCGGCCGCCCCACACGTCGTCGCCGGCCTGAACGCCGTTGAGATTGAGGTCCACCCTGATCTGCGTGCCGGCGGGCCAGTACTCCCGCGGGCGGAAATGCGCCTCCGTTGGGCTCAGCCAGCGCCAGGCCCCCTGGACCTGCGGGTCGGACGAGACCTCCATGGCGGCCTCCACGGCGGCTCGATTGGTCACCTCCTGGTCGAACCGCACGATGATCGGCGTACCGACCCCGACGACGTTGCCGCCGCCACGCACCACGGCCAGCGTCAGCCGGCGGCCGTCAGGCACCTCGGCGACGGTGAAGGACGCCGTCAACTCGTGCTCCTCGCCGTCGTTGTCGACCACCTGGGCGGACACGTCGTACGTGGCCCCCGGCAGCGGCGTCGAGTCGCTGACCCACCCCGAGTCGTCCACCGTGCCGTCGAGCGCTTCGCCGCCCTCGGCGGTGACCACCTCAGCGGCGGAGATGGAGCCGTCCTCCGCCGCGATCGTCACCGGCTCGTCGAACGCGACCTCGCCGTCGAGGGCGAGCGTCGGATCCGGCGCCTCCGGCTGCTCGGTCGCGGCGCCGTCCGCGCCTCCCTCTGCACTACCGTCCCCGCGGTCGGAGCCGTCGTCGCCGGAGCACGCCACCACCGCAAAGCCGGCTCCCAGCAGCAGCCCGACCAGTCTGGAACGCGTCATCGCTCTCATCGCCGCGGAAGCTCCCGATGTCGTCGATGAAGGCCTTGGCAAGGACTAACGCACCATATGCGACGATCGACGCAGGTGTACAGTTCCAATCATTCGCAGACAAGGCCCTCATCCGGGACCGTACCATCGAGCAGGTACGCGTCCACCGCCTCGTCGATGCACTCGCTCCCGGCGGCGAGGTACGCGAGGTGCCCGAAGCCTTCGTAGGTCACCAGCACACCGGAACTGAGCTGGTCGGCCAGCGACTCCGCCCACTCGTACGGCGTGGCGAGGTCCCCGGTGGTGCCGACCACCAGGATCGGATCGGCGCCGACGGCCGAGACCGGTTCGGGCTCGGGGGCGGCTTCGACCGGCCACTCGTCACACGCGAGCTCGTCCCACGCAAGGAACGACCCGAGAATCGGCGACGCCTCCTCGAATTCGTCAAGCGATTCGCGCACCTCGCCGGGGCTCGGCCCGTCCGCCTGGTCAGCGCAGCGGACGGCGTACATCGCCTCGTTCTGGTTGCCGTTGTACGTCCCGTCGTCGTTGCGGTCGAGGTAGACATCGGCGTAGAACAGCAGGGCCGAGCCATCGCCGGCCAGCGCCTCCGACAGTGCCGCGGTCAACGGCTCGTACCCCTCCTCCGGAGGGAAATAGAGCGGCAGCACGATGCCGAGCGTCGCAAGCGAGCGGGTCAACGGCCGTTCCGCGTCATCCGTGGGCAGCGGCTCGTCGCCGATCACTTCGAGCAGGCTGCCCAGCGTCTCGCGGGCGACGATCTCCGAGTCCCCGAGCGGGCACTGCGGCTGACCGACGCACCACTCCAGGTAGGCGGACAGCGCCCGTCCGACTCCGCGGGCCTGGCCGAGCGCGAACTCCATGCCCGTCAGCGACGGGTCCACCGCGCCGTCGAGGACCACCCTGCCGACCGCGTCCGGAAACAGGTCCGCGTACAGCGCGCCGATGTACGTCCCGTACGACCTCCCCAGGTAGTGCAGCGCCTCGTCCCCGAGGGCGGCACGGAGCACGTGCAGGTCACGGGCCACATTCTCGGTTCCGATATGGGGAAGCAGCTCGCCCGACCGCGCCTCGCAGCCCGCCGCGAGCTCGTCGTACTGCTCCTCCAACTCGTTCACGCTGCCGCCGGCGTCCGGGTTGCCGGCGGCCGCGACGAACCCGTCCAGTTCGGCGTCGCTGAGGCAGTCGACCGGTTCGGACTCGCCGACACCCCGCGGGTCGAAACCCACGATGTCGTACTCCTCCTGCACCTCCGAGCTCGCGACCTGCTGCGAGCGGACGTACTCGACGCCCGACGCACCCGGCCCGCCGGGGTTGACGATCAACGAGCCGATCCGGTCGTCGCCTGCCGTCTCGTCGCGCAGGACGGCAATGTCGATCGTCGGCCCTTCGGGCTCCGCGTAGTCGAGCGGCACCTCCAACGTGGCGCACGCGAACTCGTCGTGGCAGGGCTCCCACTCGAGCTCCTGGGCGGAGAACGCGGCCAGCGGATCAACCGGCTCCGGTGACGGCTCCGGGCTCACCGGCTCCTCCGTCGAGGTCGGCTCCTCCGCCGGGGTCGGAGCGCTGTCGGCATCCGAGTCCGACGTGCACCCGGCGGCGACGACGGCGACGGCCAACGTGGCGGCCACCGCACGCGAGCTCACCGGTCCGCCTCGTCCGGCGTCGCGCGCATGCCGCCTGCGACGGCGGACTCGTAAGCCTGCCGGGAGCCGCACACACTTGCCTTCGGGCACGCCACCTTGCGCCCGGTCTCCCGGTCGCGGACGTAGACCGTCTCGGACGGCACGTTGTAGCCGACGACGGTGCCTTCCACGCCGTCCTCGGTCTCGACTCCGCAGCCCAGCGACGGCACGTTGACCTTGAAGTCCTGGTACAGCGGGTGCTCGTACTTCAGGCAGCACATCAGCCGGCCGCAGGCGCCGGAGATCTTCAGCGGGTTCAGCGGCAGGTCCTGGTCCTTGGCCATCCGGATGCTGACCGGTTCGAAGTCCTTGAGAAACGTGGAGCAACAGGTGTCGCGGCCGCACGGGCCGATGCCGGGCTGCACCCGCGCCTCGTCCCGGGCGCCGAGTTGGCGCAGGTCGATGCGGGCTTTGAGATTGCGGGCGAGGTCGCGGACAAGCTGGCGGAAGTCGACCCGGTGCGGGGCGCTGAAGTAGATCGTGATCAGCTGGTCGACGTCCTCGCGGGTGTCGACGTAGTCGACCCCGACCACCTTCATCGGCAGCCCGTGCTGGCGGATCAGCCGGCGCGCCACGACCTTGGCCTCGGCCCGCCGCCGCCGGTTGCGCTCGTCGCGTTCCAGGTCAGCGTCGGTGGCGAGGCCCTGGCACACGGGCAGGCCGCCGATGTCCTCGGTCACCCACTGCGGCGCCCAGACACACTCGGCCACTTCGGGGCCGTCGTCGGTGGGTACGAGCACCTTGTCGCCGACCCGCGGGGAGTGCTCGCCCGGATCCAGGTAGTACAGCCTTCCGTACCGGTTGAACGTGACGGCCATCACCATGCCCATCCCG
>JBMCTR010000247.1:0-3938 GCA_048622955.1 Actinomycetota bacterium | reverse complement strand
TCGCCCGAACCCAGCGAGCCGCGCGCCGGCACGTGGGCGGCTACGTGTTCGTGGACGCCGCACTACCGCGGCCCGGTGCTCAGACCCACCTCGACCTGCTGCGTACGGCCGATCCCGATGCCGCGGAGCGCGTGCACGAGGCCCTGCACAACGGCACGCTGCCGGACGGGGTCGCTCACCCGCTGGCCGGGGACCACGGGTTCTGGGCGGAGCAGTTGCCGCCGGCCATCGACTGGCCGGACTCGCCGTGTGCCTACGTCCGCACCGGCGCGCCCGCCCCGATGACCGGCTCGACGGAATGGTGGGCCAGGTCCGCGGCCGCGCGTGGCTGGCTGGTCGACGAGTCCGGGGGCGAGCTCAGCGCCGTCCTCGCCGATGTGATCGACCGGCTGCCCGGCTGAGGCGCGTCAACGCCCCCGCCCGGCTGGATGGCGGCGGCCCACACCGACGACGAGTCGCCGCGGCAGCCGCGGCAACAGCCACGCTGCCGACCGGTAGACGGCACCCGGCACCGAGACGGTCTTGCCCCGGCCCAGATCGCGGAGAGCGGTGCTCACCACTTCGTCCGCGTTCAGCCAGAGCAACCGCGGTAGCCCGGCCATGTTCATGCCTGCTCGCTGGTGGAACTCGGTGCGTACGTACCCCGGACACACCGCCATCGCCCGCACCCCCGTGCCCAGCAGCGTCACCGCCAGACCCTCGGTGAACGTCGTCACCCAGGCCTTGGCCGCGCTGTAGGAGCCCCGGGGCACCCATCCGGCGACCGAGCTGACGTTGACGACGGCTCCCCGGCCACGCTCGATCATTCCCGGTAAGGCCGCGTGCGTGAGGCGAAGCACAGCCAGCACGAGGATGCGCTGCATCCGCTCCTCGACCGCGACATCGTTGGCCAGGAAGGGCTTGCGCAGCGCGAACCCGGCGTTGTTGACCAGCAGGTCGACCGGCGGGTCCGCGTCGCGCAGCCGCTGCTCGACCGCCGTCGTCCCCTCATCGGTGGCGAGGTCGGCGGGCAGCGTCTCGGTCGACACGCCGTGATCGGCCTGCAGCCGCGCGGCGGTGTCCGCCAGCCGGTCTGCGTCGCGGGCGACAAGGACGAGGTCGTGCCCGGTCGCGGCGAGCTGCCGGGCGAACGCGAGACCGATGCCGGACGTGGGACCGGTCACGAGGGCAGTGGGCATGCGGCGACCCTAACGGGTGCCGCCGGCCCCGTTCGCCTGCGGCGGGCGTTCCGCCGGGTGCTCCACCAGCGCGAGCACCCGGGAGTTCATGAAGCGGGCGGTGCGCACGGCGGTGCCGTTCCTGGTGACCTCGGTGACCTCGACGATGCCCCTACCGTGGGTGATCTCCACCCGGCGGCCGGCCCTGGTGGCCGCGACCTCGTAGGTGCGGACGCCGTCGCCGGCGTCGACGACGATCTCGACCCGGTCGCCCTTCATGGCTCCATCATCACCCGGCGACCCGGATTGTGGGGGACGGTTCGAACGTGGGAGGCGGTTAGAAGTCGTGTGCGGCCTCGTGCTGGTGCATGCCGAACCGGTGCAGGTGGACCCGCCGGAAGAGCCGGATGACGGGGCGGATGAGCAGTTCGACGCTGCCGGCCAGGAAGCACCAGGTCCCCGCCGTCATCGTCGCCTCGAAGAAGAACAGGATGCTCCCCGCGGTGAACCAGAGCCCGATGAGGATGTCGTTGACGATGCTCGCGGCCTCGTAGCGCCGCCGTATGACCAGCTCTTCGTTCCCGATCCGAAGGGTGAGCTCCTGCTGACCGCCGGTGCCTTCAGTCACACCACCGATACAACCAGACACCGGCGGTCAGCCGTGGCCAACCGGACAAGTTGACCTTGGTCACCTGCCCGCCGGGCGGGTGACGGCAGCCGTCAGCTCGCGCGCCGCACGGTGAGCGCGTCGGCCTCCTCGTCGAGGTCGACGTCGACGGTGTCACCGTCCCTGACCTCGCCGGCCAGGATTGCCTTCGCGAGTTGGTCGCCGATCGCCGACTGGACCAGCCGCCGCAGTGGGCGCGCGCCGTACACCGGGTCGTAGCCGGTCAGCGCCAGCCACTCCTTGGCCGCCCGGGTGACCCGCAGGTGGAGCCTCCGGTCGGCCAGCCGGTCGGCGAGCGCGGAGATCTGCAGCTCCACGATGCGGGCAAGCTCGTCCGTGCCGAGCGCGTTGAACATGACCACCTCGTCGAGCCGGTTGAGGAACTCCGGCTTGAACGAGGCGCGGACGGTCTCCATCGTCTTGTCGCGCTTGGTCTCGTCGTCCAGCGCCGGGTCGGCGAGGAACGTCGAGCCGAGGTTGGACGTGAGGATGAGGATCGTGTTCCGGAAGTCGACCGTGTGGCCCTGGCCGTCGGTGAGCCGGCCGTCGTCGAGGACCTGCAAGAGGATGTCGAAGACCTCCGGGTGCGCCTTCTCCACCTCGTCCAGCAGGATCACCGAGTACGGACGGCGGCGGACGACCTCGGTGAGCTGGCCGCCCTCCTCGTAGCCGACGTACCCGGGCGGGGCGCCGACCAGCCGCGACACGCTGTACTTCTCGCCGTACTCGCTCATGTCGATGCGGACCATCGCCCGGTCGTCGTCGAAGAGGAAGCCGGCGAGGGCCTTGGCCAGTTCGGTCTTGCCGACGCCGGTCGGGCCGAGGAACAGGAACGACCCGGTCGGCCGGTCGGGGTCCGCGATGCCGGCGCGCGAGCGCCGCACCGCATCGGAGACCGCTGCCACCGCGTCGGACTGCCCGACCACACGGCGGCTGAGCTCCTCCTCCATGCGGAGCAGCTTGCCGGTCTCGCCCTCGAGCAGCCGGCCGGCGGGGATCCCGGTCCACGAGCTCACCACGTCGGCGACGTCGTCGCTGCCGACCTCCTCCTTGACCATCGCGTTCCGGTCCTGGTCCGCCTCGGCCTCCGCCTCCGCCGCGGCGGCGAGCTCCTTCTCCAGGGCGGGGATGCGCCCGTACAGGATCTCGCTGGCTCCGGCGAGGTCACCCTCCCGCTGGGCGCGCTCGGCCTGCCCGCGCAGCTCGTCGAGCTGCTCCTTGAGCGCGCCGACCCGGTTCAGGCTGGCCTTCTCCTGCTCCCAGCGGGCCTCCAGGGAGCGCAGCTCCTCCTCCTTGTCGGCGAGCTCCGCCCGCAGCGCGGCCAGCCGCTCGCGGGACGCGTCGTCGGACTCCTTGTCGAGTGCGAGCTCCTCCATCTTCAGCCGGTCGACCGTCCGGCGCAGCGCGTCGATCTCGACCGGAGAGGAGTCGATCTCCATCCGCAGCCGCGACGCGGCCTCGTCCACCAGGTCGATGGCCTTGTCGGGCAGCTGCCGCCCGGTGATGTAGCGGTTCGACAGGGTGGCCGCCGCGACGAGCGCGCTGTCGGCGATCTGCACCTTGTGGTGCGCCTCGTAGCGCTCCCGGAGACCGCGGAGGATCGCGACGGTGTCCTCGACGCTGGGCTCGCCGACGTAGACCTGCTGGAAGCGGCGCTCGAGGGCGGGGTCCTTCTCGATGCGCTCGCGGTACTCGTCCAGGGTCGTCGCTCCGACCATGCGCAGCTCACCGCGCGCGAGCATCGGCTTGAGCATGTTGCCCGCGTCCAGCGAGGAGTCGCCGCCGGCGCCCGCGCCGACGACCGTGTGCAGCTCGTCGATGAACGTGATGATCTGGCCCTCGCTGTCCTTGATCTCGTCCAGGACGGCCTTCAGGCGCTCCTCGAACTCGCCCCGGTACTTCGCCCCCGCGAGCATCGCGCCGATGTCGAGGGCGACGAGGCGCTTGCCGCGCAGCGACTCCGGGACGTCCCCGGCCACGATCCGCTGGGCGAGCCCCTCGACGACCGCGGTCTTGCCGACGCCCGGGTCGCCGATCAGGACCGGGTTGTTCTTGGTGCGGCGGGACAGCACCTGCACGACCCGCCGGATCTCGTCGTCCCGCCCGATCACCGG
>JBMCTR010000246.1:0-3943 GCA_048622955.1 Actinomycetota bacterium | reverse complement strand
CCGACGGCGAGCCGAGCCCCGACGTGCGCGCCTCCATGGAGCAGGCCAACGCCGCTGTCCACCCCGCTGCACGGCTGGAGTCGGTGACGGCCGCCTACTGGTGCCGGCTCGGCGACCGCGACCAGGTGCGGTGGGTGATGCCGTACGACGAGGAACCGTTGCTGGACGGGCTGGCACGGCTGCACGCCGACGGCGCGGACGGGCTCGGCGAGGAGACCAGGCTGCTTGGGACGTTCCGGGCCCACGGCCGGCTGGTCCCGGTGTGGGACCTGGCGGCGGGCACGACGGCCGAGATGGTCGAGGAGCCGGCTGCGGCGCTCGCCGAACGGCTCGAAGACGCGGTGAACCGGACGGGTGCCCTGACCGCCGAGCAGCGGCGGGCTCGCTCCGGGCTGGCGAACCGGCAGATCACCCTGCGTTGACGGAGGTTCCCTGCGGGGGAAGAGAAGCCCCGGGCGCTCCCGACGGGGGACACAGGAACGACCGGGGTCTGTCTCAAGGTTAGCTACCGCGCGCCGCCAACGGAAGTTGCGGGCCGAACATCTCGGGCGCGCGTCGGCAACGTCACAATCCGAGCGGCGCGCGGCTGACAGGGCACGACATGCACCGTGGCCCGCCGCGGCCCGATCCGAGCTCACTTCCCGAGATCCGCAGCACCTCGATCCCGGCCTCTTCGAGCCGGGCGTTGGTCTCGACGTTCCGTTCGTACGCGACCGCCAGCCGCGGTTCGATCGCCAGGGTGTTGTTGCCGTCGTCCCATTGCTCCCGCTCCGCGGTGATCGGGTCCAGCCCGGTGTCGATGACCCGCATGGCGTCGATGCCGGTCGCGTCGGCCGCCGCCTCGAGGAAAGGTCGGGGCGGCCACACCCGGATGTTGCCGTCGTCCGGAGTGAGAGCGAGCGCCATGAGCGTGTCGGCGACGTTCGGGTACATGACGACCGTGTCCCTGTCGACCATGGTGCACACCGTGTCGAGGTGCATCGTCGCCCTGTCCTGAGCGATCGGCACCGCCAGCACGGTGTGGGCGATCCCGCGCTCGAAGGCCCGCCGCGCCAGCCGCTCCACGCCGGCGGGCGTCGTCCGCTCGCCGGTGCCGACGGCGAGCGCGCCCGGGCCCAGCAGCAGCACGTCCCCGCCCTCGAGGCACTCCAGATTGCCGTCGTAGACCAGCGGGGGCCAGGAGAACCGCGGATGGTGGGTGAAGATCGCCCGCATCAGCGTGGTCTCGCGGCGACGCGCCGGCGTGGCGAGGCTCGCGAGGGCGACGTGATCCCCGATCCAGGCGCTCGAGTCACGGGTGAACAGCAGGTTCGGCAGCGGGTCGACGACGAACCGATGCCGGTCCATCAACGCGTAGACCAGGCCGTGACCGGTGGGTAGCTCGTCGTGGGCCAGGCCGGCGATCAGCACGTCGGCGAGGTCCTCGGGATGCAACTGCTCCAAATGCGCCCGGAGCACCTCGCGCAGCGTGTCGCCGTGCCGCGGGTCGTCGACCACGGCCTCGAGGCACTCCGCCCGCGCCGCGGGATCCGCGAGCGTCTCGATGAGCAACTCGGCCAGGTACAGCACCTCGACGCCGCGGTCCATCAGGGCCTGGGCGAACTCGTCGTGCTCGTCCTGCGCGCGGCCGACCCAGGGAATCCCGTCGAAGAGCAACTTGTCGCTGTTGCGAGGGGTCAGCCGCTTCAGTTCGCGCCCCGGACGGTGGAGCAGGACGGTGCGCAACCGGCCCACCTCGGAGTCGGCGCCAAGTCCGGTGCCTGTCACGCCCACGAGGCTACGGTGCCCCGGCCGCCGGCGGATGTGACCTCGCCGTCGCGGCCACCGCGGTAGGGTCGCCGTCGTGGATGCAGCCAGGGTGGCCGTGGTGATACCGGCACGGGACGAGCAGGTCCGGATCGCGACGACGGTGTCCGCGGCCGCGAAGCTCCCGGCGGTGGATCTGGTCCTGGTCGTCGACGACGGGTCGACGGACCGGACGGCGGCGAGCGCCTCCGCGGCCGGAGCGACGGTCGTGTGCCACGCGCGCAACCGCGGAAAGGCGGCCGCGATGGAGACCGGCGCCAGCGCGGTGAAGCTGATCGAGACCAGGGAGGACGGGCCGCCCCGCGCCCTGCTGTTCCTGGACGCCGACCTGGAGGAGAGCGCGGCGGAGGCCGAGGCGCTGGTCGCTCCGGTGGTGGGCGGCGAGGTCGACATGACGATCGCGACGCTGCCGGCGCAGCGGGCGGAAGGCGGTGGCCGGGGGCTCGTCGTGTGGCTGGCGCGGGCCGGGATCGAGCAGGCGACCGGCTGGAGGACGGCCCAGCCGCTGTCCGGCCAGCGGTGCGTGACCCGAACGGCCTTCGAGGCAGCGCTGCCGCTGGCACCCGGCTTCGGCGCGGAGGTAGGGATGACGATCGACCTGCTCCGGCAGGGCTACCGGCTGCGGGAGGTTGCGGTGCCGTTGCACCACCGGGTCACCGGGACCGACTGGCGGTCCCAGGTGCACCGGGGCCGGCAGTGGCTACACGTCGCTCGGGCGCTGGCGGCCCGGGGGGTTCGTCCGCGGCCCGCGCCGCGTGCGCCACTGCGCTGACCACCAGGGGGATGCCTGTGGTCAGCAGCAGGGCGGGGATGATGATGCCGGAGTCGTTGGTGGCGAAGGCGATGGCGCCGGTGAGCAGGCCCGCCCAGATGGCGTAGCGCACAACCGGCCAGTGCCGGTAGACCTCGCGCACCCCGCCGACGCCGTGGCCGCGGATGAGCCAGCCGATCACGAGGTAGGCGACCGGGACCAGCCACCCGTAGTAGGGCGAGCGCTGCAGCGTGCCGAGCGACGCGCTGGCCTTGCGCAGGATCACCTCGAGCGCCCTGCCGTCCAGCAGGTCGGAGAAGAACGCGCCGAAGTGGGTCTGGCTCCCGGTGGGCCGCAGCCAGTCGAGCCAGGCCACGAGCAGGGCGACGGCCGCGGCAACCACGCCGGCGGCGACGAGCTTCCAGGCCGTGACCCGGGTCCCGGAGATCCCGATCAGCAGCAGCGCGATGCCTGGAACCGTGGACAGCGTGCCGCCGAAGTTGGTGCCCGCCCAGGGGGCGCTCATGGTCACGACGGCTGCGAGACCGATCACGGCCGCGGTGGCGGTGACGACGCGGCGGGAGTACCCGGAGTCCGACAGCCACTGCGCCAGCGCGGCCGTCGCGACCAGAACGGAGGCCACGAAGATCGCGAACGGGATGTTGCCGAAGCCGAAGAAGCGTCCGGCGACCACGGGCGACAGCCCGAGCAGGCTGGAGTGCTGCAGGTTGGCGCCGGTGGAGACGTCCACGGCGAGGACGGTCGCGGTGAAGGCGGCGAGAACCCCAGGCGGGCCGTACACCCGGTGCCGCCACGGCCCGGCCAGCACGAGAACCGCAAGGGCCAGCGTGACGGCGACGATGCTTGCCCACAGCACCAGGTCGGCCCGCTCGAACAGCCACCACCGGGAGAGGTTGGCGAGGAACGAGGCGACGGGGAAGGCGGCCACCCCGGCCGCGACGTACTGCACCACGCGCAGCACGGTGCGGCGCCCGGCCGGGCGGTACCGCAGCCACAGCAGCGCGCCGCCGAAGAACAGCACCTGAGCGATCCCCAGGATCTGGAAGAACGGCCCCGACTGGGTGCGGAAGACGTCGGTGGCGTGGTCCGCGCCGACGAGCTGGCGGACCGTCTCCGCGGGCCCTGCCGGGTGCCGGCCGTCGGCCCGCCAGCGTGCGCCGACCGTCCCGGCCGCGGGATCAGGGATGCCGGCGTACGCCGCGAGCGTGGCGTGGAGGTCGGTCAGCTGCACCAGCCCAGTCCAGCGGGTGGTTGTGGACGACAGCCAGGTCGGACCGTACGGGTCGCCGTCCGGCGCCGGCCCCGCCGCGAGCGCGACCCGCAGGCCGGCCGGCGCCACCCGGTACGCCTCGTGCGCCTCTGGCG